>NZ_RZQI01000962.1:0-2191 GCF_003998335.1 Mesorhizobium sp. M7A.F.Ca.CA.002.05.1.1
GGCTGCGCGGCGACCTTACCGCGAGCTTTCTGATCCGCACCATCGCGCATGGCAAGGTCGATTTCTTCGGCTCGGCGCTGGTCGCGCTCAGCCAGCAGTCCGAACAACGGGTGAGGGCGCTGCTGGCCGGCGGGCACGACGTGGCGTTGCAGGCGTTGTTCCGCAGCGCCGGCCTCGCCGCAGTCACCCATGCCATCATCCTGCGCGCGCTGAAGATCTGGCGCGAGGTCGCCAACGGCAAGCGCGTCGCCGGTGTGCAAGAGGTCAGCTGGCTGATGCTCAAGGAGGTGGGCGGGCAGTCCGCGGAAGGCGATCTTGCCACGCTGGTCAAGTCGATCCATCTCGACGCGCTGCGCGAAAACGCACGCGGCCACGCACTGGCGATAGCGGCGGCTTAGCCTTTATCCCTCGCGAAAAAGTCCGGGAAATCCTCCATCGCCGCGGCGATGATGCGCAGCGATGCTGCGATTTGCAGCAATTCGCCGGTGCCGTTTCGCTCGGCGATGTTCGCTGCGTACTGCCGGGCGACGGCGACGGTCGAGGTCTGTGGATCGCCGGGGGCGCGGAAAAGCAGTTCGCGCGCCAGTCCCCTCAGGAAGTTGGCGATCGAAAGCGCGGTCTCGGATGGAATGGCATGGCTTTGGCTTGCATCGCGCAGCCGAAGGACCTCCAGGCCGACGGTGACGGCGGCGACTCCGCCGCCCAGAACCGCATCGCCCTTCTGACCGGCATTCTGCACCAGCGGCATCAGCTGGTTGATGCGGTCGTAGGCGAGGCTCTCGAAGGCCGACCGCCTCGGCACCCGCTCATGCAGGCAAAGCCGCGCCAGATCCTCGCGCATGGCGCGCACGATCCGGTTGGCCGCGAGCCACGGATCGGCTGGCAGCACGACGATGAAGACACCGATCGCCAGCAGGATGCCGACCAGGATCGACGCCGACCCGGCGAAGAAGGGTACGGGATCGTAGGTCATCGCCTGGTGCGGGCTCAGGAAGGCGAGGAAGTTGATGGCGAAGGCCGTCGCCACGCCGACATAGCGTGGATTGGCCATGGCCAGCGCCGTCGGTACAAGAATGGGCACGACAAACAGCATGAACCAGCCGAAGCCCGGCAAAGCGGGCAGCGCGATCTGGCCGACGAGAAAGGCAAAGGGCAAAGCGAGCAGCGTTCCCTTGAAGAAACCCCAGGCGACCTGCACAGGGTCGGGGCGAGCAGCAAACAGGCTCGATACGACAGCAACGAGGATGACCGTGCCGGCCGCTTCCGACCATTTCGTCGTCAACCAGAAAGCCGCGACCAGCAGCGTGGCAAGGGCAGCGCGCAAGGCGTTACGCGATGCGCCGGCGTAATCGCGATGCACCACCAGCGCAGGCTGCCTGCTGCCCCTGGCCAGGCGCGTGGCAGGCGCGCGCAGGGCGTCGAGGCCGCGCAGCACCTGCTTGAGCGCCTCGGCGAAATCGGCGGCGATGGTCAGGCGGGTGATGGTGCCGACCCTGTCGTCGCCCTGGTCGGTCGAGGCATCTGGCATTTGCCGGGCGTTTCCGGAAATCGCATCGAGCCGAGCCACCCACAGCGCCGTATCGTCCAGCGCGCCGGGCTTGGTCGCCAGCTCGCTGACCAGCGACTGCAGTTCCGAGCGCACCGGGATGAGCGCCGCATTCTTCGGGGCGGCGTGCGAATGCAGCGCGCGTGCCGCCGACAGGGCCGAGAGCAGCTGTCCGATGGTGCGACGGACTGGATGGGCGCGCGGCGCGAAGCTCGGCGCCTCGAGCCTGGCATAGGCGCGCATCTCGCCGAGCGTCTGGGCATCAGTGATCAGCTTTCGGTGCAGCGTGGACAGCGTTGCCGGGTCGCCGCCGGAGAACGCACCGCCGGCATAGGTGGCAAGATCAAGGATACAGCGTTTCAGGCGCGAGACGATGGCGTCGCTGGCCAGTTTTGGCAGGATCAGGCGGCTGGTCAGGCCGGCGCAGACAATGCCAAGCACGATCTCGGCACATCGCGCGACCGCGAGGTCGACGACGAGATGCGGTTGTCCGAAGGCGGGCAGGCCGATGATCATTGCGGTGTAGCCGGCGAGCGCGGCGCCATAGGCTTCCGGATTGCGCAGCAGCGACGAGACGAAGGTGCAGATGCCGATCCAGACGGCAAGCACCGTCACCAGCACCCAGGGGTTGGTGCCGAATACGGT
>NZ_RZQI01000963.1:0-2187 GCF_003998335.1 Mesorhizobium sp. M7A.F.Ca.CA.002.05.1.1
CCTCTTGATGCCGACTATCCGTTAGAGCACCCGCTATTGCTCTCTGGGCGACGGGTCAAGGCATCCGGGCGCATTGATGGGAATTGCGCACGGGAACGTTACCCCAGCCGAAAATCGGCGGCGCACATCGGCGTCGATTTTCTGGCCTCGCTTCAGCCCTGGTAGACCACCGGAAACCAGTCCTCGCGCAGCCTCTCGCCCGGCTGCATGCCGTGGCCATGATAGGGCGGCGAGGTGCGGCCCGGCCGCTCGACATAGCGCGCATCGTCACCCACCCAGCGCAGCGACAGCGCCCGGCGCCGCGCCGCGGTCAGGTTGCCGCGCGCGCCATGCGCGGTCCTGAAGTCGAACAGGATGGCGTCGCCCGGCTCCATTTCCCATTCGAGCACCTTCATCGACGGATCCTTGTCGGGATCTGGCACCGGCAGATAGTCGCCCTCGCCGGCATAGAAATTGCTGTCGTCGAGCCAGCGCACCGGCAGGATCATCTTGTCCCATTTGTGCGAGCCGGCGATCAGGCGCAGCGTCGCTTCCTTCACCGGGTCGATGGGGATCCAGAAGCTCACCGTCTGTTGGCCATCGACGAAATAGTAGGGGATGTCCTGATGCCAGGGCGTCGGCTTCTGCGTGCCGGGTTCCTTGACCAGCACATGATCGTGGAAGAACTGCGCGGTGCGCGACTGCATCACCGCTGCCGCCAGTTCGGCGGCGGGCGAACCCCGCACCACGCTGACGAATTCGGGAATGCGCTCCCAGTTGCAGTAGTCGTCGAAGAAACTGCCGCGACCGTTGGCGATGTCGGATGCGGTGGCGCTGCGGTTCTGGATGTTGCGCTCGATGCCGGCGGCGATCGTGTCGACCCAGCCCTTGAAGGCGCCGCGAATGCAGACAGCGCCGTCGCGCTGATAGTCGGCGATCGTCTTTGCATCGATGGTTTGGGCGTCGATTGTCTGGGTGTCGGTTGCGGAAGCCATGGCGTTCTCCTCTTGGAATGAACCGACTATCGCAACCCTCGTTCATTCAGTAAAATAATAACTTTCCATTTGATACATAGGACTATCCTATGAATGTGACCCTCACCCAATTGCGTTATCTTGTTGCCGTGGCGCGTCACGGCAGCGTCACCGGAGCGGCAAAGATGCTGAACGTTTCGCAGCCGTCGATCTCGGTGGCCATTGACGCGGTCGAAAAGAATTTCGGCCAGAAGCTGTTCGTCCGCCAGCGCGGAAGCGGCGTGTCGCCGACATCGTTCGGCCGCGCCGTCGTGGCCAAGGCAAGGCAGGTTCTCACCGAAACGGAAGAACTCGTCGGCCTGGGTTCAAGCAAATCGGCTGTCAGCGGTGAGTTGGTGCTGGGATGCTTCGAGGATTTGGCGCCTTTCTTCGCGCCGGCTTTGATCCGCGCCTTCTCCGAACGCTATCCGGCCGTCAAAATCGTCGTTCGCGACGAGACGTTCGAGACTCTGGGACGACGGCTGGGAGATGCGGCCATCGATCTCGGCCTGACTTATGATCTCAGCCTGCCGACGCATTTCGCCCGCATCCTGCTGCGCGAACTTCGTCCACACGCGCTGTTGCCGGCAGGCCATGCCCTGGCGGACCGCCCAACGGTCAGCCTTGCCGATCTGGCCGCCTATCCGCTGATCACGACGGATCAGCCGCACAGTTGGCAGCACATGCTCGACCTGTTCCGCAGCCGCGGCCTCTCGCCGGTGGCCGATACGACGACAAGCTCGTTCGAACTGCAGCGTAGCATGGTCGCCAACGGCTTCGGCGTCGCGGTCAGCTATACCCGCCCGCACGGCGACCGCAGCTATGACGGCCTGCCGCTTATCTGCAAGCCGCTGTCCGATCCGCTGCCCATGCAGCGGATCCTGCTGACCTATGACACGCATCAGCGTGTGTCGAATGCAGCGCTGGCCTTCGTCGAGGTGGCCAGGGACTGGTTCGCCACCCGCGACATCTTTGCCTCGTGAAAGGCTGACAGGCGCCGCGTCTCCGCTTGCCGCTTGACGGTTTCTGCCGCTGCTGCCACTCCATGGACATGGAAAATATCCAGTCGAAAGCGGCCCAGGGCCGTGTCGCCGATGCGCCGAACGGCCATTGGGTCTACCGCGTGCTGCCGCGCTCGATATGGCCCTATGCGCAGCTTGCTCGATCGGCCTGTCCCATCGAGCAAGCTGCGCAT
>NZ_RZQI01000964.1:0-2184 GCF_003998335.1 Mesorhizobium sp. M7A.F.Ca.CA.002.05.1.1
CTCATCGGCCGTCTGCTGGCTTATCAGCCCGTTGCTGACGGCGAAGCCAGCAACCAGAGCGACAAGGGCTGCAATGATTGCAGCTTTCACCTTCTTCGACATCCATAGGCGCCTTGTTCATGACACCCAACCCACGGCGAAGGGTGCCGCAACCTTGGCGAAGGGTCAATCCTTTTGGCTGCAGTCTCTGCTCACGTGCAACGAAATCAACTGGTTACAAACGAAAAACGCCGCCCATTGGGCGGCGTTTCGGCATTGCAGCGGGAAACTCAGATTACTTGATCTTGGTTTCCTTGAATTCGACGTGCTTCTTGGCGACCGGGTCGTACTTGCGGAACGACAGCTTGTCGGTCTTGGTGCGGCTGTTCTTGCTGGTCACGTAGAAGAAACCGGTGTCGGCGGTCGACAGAAGCTTGATCTTGATGTTTGCGGCTTTGGCCATGATATCAGTCCGTTTGTTCGTGGGGTTTTGGCCGCTGGAGCACGGGGAAACACCCGGACGCGGGAAACTTGGCGCGACACATAAAGAACGCGCCCGGAAAGTCAAGCCCGGCAAGCCTGGTGCGACCCGCCTGAGCCTGCTGGTGAACGGAAATCATGCGGTTTCTGTCGCCGGTGACGCAACCTTCTTCCAGTCTCCGGTCGTGTTCCACCAGCGATTCGGATTGGCGCGGTCGTCCAGTCCCTTGGAACGGCTGGCGAGAATCGGTTGAATGCGGATCACCGGTTCCTGGTAGGAATGGGCCTGGAAAATCGCCTCGACGACGCGGGCGGCCAGCACCTGATCGTCCGGCAGTTCGAAGGAAACCTCGACCGTGCCGGGCCGCCGCCGCAATTCGGTTTCGGCACCGGCGGCCGCACCGTCAAGCGGCCTGTAGCGTTCGATGCCGTGCGCCGACTGATAGGCATTGCGGTCATATTTGCCCATGGCCAGCGGCGCAATCGCCACCACAGCATCCATGATGCGGTCGACGTCGGCGGCCGGAGCCTGGAAGGTCACGAGCAGAAGCAGTGTCATTCGTAGCGATGTGGTTTCAAAGCCGCTGTCGATCATGGAAGTGTCCTCAAGTGTTTTGGGACACTCTTTTAGCCCTGTGCTCCTGACACGGTTCTGTCAGCAGCCTGCCACCGTGCGCGCCAAATGCAGGGCTGGCGGCAGTTGCGCTACAGCAGGATCTTGCGAACCAACCTGACGGCGACCAAAGCGATATAGGCGGCGAAGAACAGGCCGAGCGACCAGCCGAAGCCGGACGGGCCGAACGCATCCATGCCGATGCCGATCGCCTGCGGGCCGAGCACCATGCCGACACCGTAGCACAGCACGAAGGCGGCGTTGGCCGACGCCAGTTCATGGCCGGAAAGCTGCGAGCCGAGATGGGCAAGGCCGATCGTGTACATGGCAGCGACGACGCCGCCCCAGACGAACAGAAGCGCGGCCATCAAATGCCAATTCTGGGCGAAGAAGGGCATGAAGACGGTGCCGATAAGACCGACCGTGGCGCAGGCAATCAGCAGGTAGCGGCGATCGCTGACGCGATCGCTGATCATGCCGATCGGGATCTGCAACAACACATTGCCGAGGCCGATCATGGTCAGCAGAAGGGCCGCATCGGCCTCGGAATAGCCGATGCGGCTGCCATAGATCGGGAAGAGCGCAAAGCCGCCGGTTTCCACCGCGCCGAACACCAGCACGGCTGCGGTCGCCGACGGCACCAGCCAGATGTAGCGCAGGAAATTGCTGGTTTCGCCATCCGAGGCGATCGAGGGGCTCTCGTTGCGTGCTGCCAGCACGGGTATCGCCGCCAGCGTCACCAAGGCGATGATGACGCCGAACGGCCTGAAGCCGGAACTGCCGAGATGGGCGAACAGCCACGGTCCGGCGGCAAAGCCGAGCGACAGGACAGTGGCGTAAATGCCCAGCACAAGGCCGCGTCGGTGCGGCGGCGCCGAGGTGCTGATCCAGAATTCGGACAGGATGAACAGCACCGTCAGCGCGATGTGCAGCACGATGCGCAGTGGAAACCACATCCAGAAATCGGGTGCGAAATGAAAGCCGACAAAGGCCAGCGCGCCGGCGGCGATCATGGCGATCATGGTCCAGGCAACGCCGAACCGCATGGCGAGCGGAGTAGCCAGCGGCGCACCGGCGATCGAGGCGAGGCCGGCAACGGCGGTGTTGAGGCC
>NZ_RZQI01000965.1:0-2182 GCF_003998335.1 Mesorhizobium sp. M7A.F.Ca.CA.002.05.1.1
AAGAACTATACCGAGCAACTCGGTCCCAAGGTTCCGGCGACCGCCATGACCCTGGCAAAGTAACAGCCTAAAAGCGGCTCAAGCGCCGGATGACGTATCATCCGGCGTCCCCTTTTCCTGACGATCGCCGTCGCCGCTCCGTGGTGACCGCGCATGATGCTCGATAAGAGGACCGACCCATGTTCCAGTCCTGGACCTCTCCGTTACTGCGGCGCAACGAACCGGTTCTCATCGCGGTGCTACTGGTCGCCATCGCCGTCTTCGGCTGGATCGATCCGCGTTTTCTGTCGACCGGCAATCTTGTCAGCATCGCGCAGCAGAGTGCGGTCATCGCCCTCATCTCCTTTGCCATGACGGCCGTGATCATCGCGCGCGGCATTGATATTTCCGTCGGCAGCAATCTTGCCTGCTCCGGCATCGCAGCGGGTCTTGCCTACACGGCAACCGGCTCGGCGAGCTTGAGCCTTCTCGCCGCGATCGGTGGCGGTGCCGCAATCGGTCTGCTCAATGGAACGCTGATCGGCTTTGCCGGCATCTCCCCATTCATCGCAACGCTCGCCACCATGGCGTTTGCGCGCGGCCTGGCGCTCAGCCTCTCCGGCGCATCCAGCATCGCGATCGCCGATCCGGTCCTGCTTTTCGCGGGACGCGAGACGATCGGCCTCCTGCCGGTCTCCGTCATCATCGCCGCCATCTGCCTGGGCCTCTGGTGGTTCGTGCTCAATCGCACGGTGTACGGGCGCTGGATCTATGCGGTCGGCGGCAATGCGGGCGCGGCGCGGGCCTCACTGGTTCCCGTCGACCTCGTGCGCATTTCCGTCTATCTGATTGCCGGCGCAACGGCCGGGCTCGGCGCGATACTCACCATCGGCCGCCTTGGTTCGGCACAGCCGCTTGCCGGCACCGGGCTCGAATTTACAGCCATTACAGCCGCGATCATCGGCGGCACGAAACTGTCCGGCGGCCAGGGCTCCATCTGGGGAACGGCGATCGGGGCGCTGCTGCTGGGCGTCATCAACACCGGCCTGTCCTTCCTGCAGGTGCCGCAGATCCTGATCTATTTCGTGACCGCGAGCCTCATTCTGGTGGCAGTTCTCACCAGCCAGCCGGAGAGTGTCGCCGCCCTGTTCAAGACCGGTGGCCGCAAGTCCACCCCGTCGCCCCGCAACATCGCCGCAACACCGGTCGGCAAACACAGCATCGCCTTGCGCGGGCTTGGCAAGTCTTTTCCGGGCGTCAAGGCACTCGATGGTGTCAGCTTTGCCGTCTCGGCCGGTGAGGTGGTGGGACTTGCCGGCGAGAACGGGGCCGGGAAATCGACGCTGGTGAAGTGCATTTCCGGTCTGCATCGCCCGGACGAGGGTGAGATCATGATCGACGGCAACGCCGTCCAGTTCCACTCCCCCAGCGACGCCAAGGGCATCAGCGTCATCCATCAGCATTTCAGCCTTTCGCCGGACCTGACGGTGGCCGAGAATCTCTTCATCGGCCGCGAACCGCATACCCGCCTGGGATTTCTCGACCGGGCCCGGATGCGGCGCGATGCGAAATCCATCATGGACGAGCTGTCGCTCGATATCGACATTGGCGCGGAGCTGCGAACGCTTTCCGTCGGGCACCGGCAGATGGTGGAAATTGCCCGTGCCGTTCTGTCCGATGCCTGGTTCTTCATCATGGACGAGCCGACCAGCGCGCTCTCCAACCGCGAGCGCGATCAGCTCTACGACCTGATCGACAGGCTGAGAGCTCGCGGCGCCGGCATCCTCTACATCTCCCACAAGATGGAAGAGATCTTCAGCCAGTGCGACCGCGTCGTCGTTCTGCGTGACGGGCGCTTCATCGGCGAGCGCCAGACCCGCCAGACCAGCGAGGCCGAGATCGTCTCGATGATGGTCGGGCGCGATGTCGGCGACATCTTCCCCTATCTCGAAGCGCAAGTCGGCGAAACCGCGATCGAAATCAGCAACATCTCCGATGGCAAGCTCTTGAAGTCGGCCACGCTCAGCGTGTGCAGGGGCGAAATCGTCGCGCTCGCCGGCCTGATGGGAAGCGGCCGCTCCGAGGTGCTCAGGCTGATTGCCGGCCTCGAGACCATGCATGGCGGCACGCTCAGAATTTTCGGCGGGCAGCAGACCGGCGGCGACACCAAGGCCGCCAATCGCGCCGGCATCGTCTACATACC
>NZ_RZQI01000966.1:0-2180 GCF_003998335.1 Mesorhizobium sp. M7A.F.Ca.CA.002.05.1.1
GCCCGATCAGTATCATCAGGTCGCCCAGCGTCATCGAGAACACGCCGCCCGACATCATACTGAAGGAGAAGACCTCGCTCGCCCACGGATCGTCACCGCTGCCGAAAATTCCCAGCAGTCCGAGGTTGTAGAGCACGAAAGGCACGATCAGCAGCGGAATGGCACCGAACATCTGGCGTCTCCATGTGGGGGCGATCCTTTGTAGAATGCGCCATGGCCACGTCGTCAAGATGTTTCGCCATCAGCGCTGAACACGGTCGAAGACCGCACGCAACAACCATGTCAGCCGGTTGCCGGCCGAAGGATTTGCAACGCCGGCGGTGCACGCCTCGAAATGCGCTGCCGTCCGGCCCAAACGCAAAAGGACCAGCCACCGGCCGGTCCTTATGGAAATTCAAACCTTTGAAAAAGCTGGTCTCAGCTTTCCTTGGGCGTCAACACCTGACGACCGCGATACATGCCGGTCTTCAGGTCGATATGATGCGGACGGCGCATTTCGCCGGAATTCTTGTCCTCGACATAGGTCGGGGCCTTGAGGGCGTCGGCCGAGCGGCGCATGCCGCGCTTGGACGGAGAGGTTTTACGTTTCGGAACGGCCACGGATATGCTCCACTACATGGTCAAAAGCCCCGCCCGCCCTCGTGAAAGGGCCATGTCGGGGCCTAAATCTGAGAAAGTCGGGTGCCTATACACGCCCTGTGCCGTTTTGGCCAGCACTGGCGCGAATTTTTTTGGATCGGCTAGCGGAGACAACCGACATAGGCGCCGGAGCGGCCGGCGCGCCGCTCGATCAGATTGGCGAGCCGCCTCAAGCCAGGCCCGGGTTTGGCCGGATTGCGGGCGATCGGATTTGGCAAGGAAACCGCAAGCAAGGCGGCCTGCCGTCGCGACAGCTGTTTTGCCGAAACGCCAAAATGGTGCTGTGCCGCGGCCTCGATGCCGTAGATGCCCGGCCCCCACTCGGCGATGTTGAGGTAGATTTCCATGATGCGCCGTTTCGACATCACCGCATCGAAATAGACGGCCAGCGGCAATTCGACCACCTTGCGCACCGAGCCCAGCGGCCGCGACCACAGAAACAGGTTCTTTACCGTCTGCATGGTGATGGTCGAGGCACCGCGCGTCGCTTCGCCGGCCAGCGCGTCGTCGACGACGCCTCTCAGCTCGCCGAGATCGACGCCACGATGAAAGCAGAACTGCCCATCCTCCGACATGATGACGGAATTGGCCAGCACCGGCGACACGTCGTCGATCGACACCCAGCGGCGGTCGTAACCGGAGAACGTCGCCAGATCCTTCAACATCAGCGTCGAGACAGGATGCACGAAGAACGGCAGGTAGAGAAAGGTCAGCACGACCGGAATCAAAGCCAGCACCGCGGCCACGACGATGCCGCGCCGGACCCAGCGTTTGAGACCGCGGCGATTTACGCCTCGCGATCTCGTCGCCATGTCCAGCTTTTCGGTTTCATGATCGACGATCGGTTCCGCCAAGCCGCCCAACCCGTGCCAGAGAGCTCGTTTTGAAACGCGCTCCTGTGAGTCATGTGACGGTGTTTTCGAGAACCGGAGCGGAGCGTACATTAGAGTACGCAAGCACCGGAAGCGCAGAAAACGCCCTCAGATGACCGCAGGAGCAGAGTTTCCAAACGGGCTCATACTGCTCCGGCATAATGGCGCTTGCCTTCTTGCGCAACGTCTGAGTGTCGGCTACCGGTCCCGGCCATGACGAATGACGACCAAATGGCGTTCGAAATGGCGCTCATCCGACGCGCTGCCGCCGTCGAGGTGCTGCTGCGGCGGCTGCTCGACGACCGCGCGCTTTCGGGCGAGATCGCCCGGCCTGAGCGGTTGATGGCAGCCATGCGGCACGGCGTGCTGAACGGCGGCAAGCGCCTGCGGCCCTTCCTGGTCATGGAAAGTGCCGCCCTTTTTTCCGCCGATGGCGAGGCGACACTGCGTGTCGCCGCCGCACTTGAATGCGTGCATTGCTATTCGCTGATACACGACGACCTGCCCGCCATGGACGACGATGACCTGCGTCGTGGCCAGCCGACCGTGCACAGAGCCTTCGACGAGGCGACCGCCATCCTGGCTGGCGATGCCTTGCTGACGCTGGCCTTCGACGTCATCGCCGGCGAGGCGACCGCCCTGCCCGCGGAGCGGCGGGCGGCCCTGGTG
>NZ_RZQI01000967.1:0-2159 GCF_003998335.1 Mesorhizobium sp. M7A.F.Ca.CA.002.05.1.1
GGAAAAGCACTTTTACGGCGGCCACGGCATCGTCGGCGCGCAGGTGTCGCTCGGCACGGGCTTGGCCTTCGCCAACCGCTACCGCGACAACAACAATGTTTCGCTGACCTATTTCGGCGATGGCGCGGCCAACCAGGGCCAGGTCTATGAAAGCTTCAACATGGCCTCGCTGTGGAAGCTGCCGGTGATCTACATCATCGAGAACAACCGCTATGCCATGGGCACCTCGGTGTCGCGCTCTTCGGCGGAAACCAATTTTTCGCACCGTGGCGCCTCGTTCAAGATTCCCGGCATCCAGGTCGACGGCATGGATGTCCGCGCCGTCAAGGCCGCCGGCGACCAGGCGACCGAATGGTGCCGCGCCGGCAACGGGCCGATCATTCTCGAAATGCAGACCTACCGCTATCGCGGTCACTCGATGTCCGACCCGGCGAAATACCGCTCGAAGGAAGAAGTGCAGAAGATGCGCTCGGACCATGATCCGATCGAGCAGGTCAAGGCACGGCTGATGGAAAAGAAGTGGGCGACCGAGGACGAGCTCAAGACCATCGACAAGGAGGTCCGCGACATTGTCGCGGATGCCGCCGAATTTGCCCAGAACGACGCGGAGCCGGATCCGTCCGAGCTCTGGACCGATATCGTATTGTAACGGGAGGGCAAGGACATGCCGATCGAAATTCTCATGCCCGCTCTCTCGCCGACCATGGAAGAGGGCAATCTTTCGAAGTGGTTGAAGAACGAGGGCGACAAAGTCGTCGCCGGCGACGTCATCGCCGAGATCGAGACCGACAAGGCGACGATGGAAGTCGAAGCCGTTGACGAAGGCACGCTGGGCAAGATCC
Organism: Mesorhizobium sp. M7A.F.Ca.CA.002.05.1.1; assembly: GCF_003998335.1. Lineage (NCBI taxonomy): Bacteria > Pseudomonadati > Pseudomonadota > Alphaproteobacteria > Hyphomicrobiales > Phyllobacteriaceae > Mesorhizobium > Mesorhizobium sp. M7A.F.Ca.CA.002.05.1.1. The sequence continues at coordinate 843 of NZ_RZQI01000967.1, forward strand.
TGATCGCCGCCGGTACCGAAGGCGTCAAGGTCAACACACCGATCGCCGTGCTGCTACAGGACGGCGAAAGTGCCGGGGATATCGGCAAGGCCGCGGCGCCCGCCAAGGCGGAAGCGCCTGCAAAGGCAGAGGCTCCGGCGGCGGCAGAGGATAAGGCGGAGGCCGCAAAGCCGGCTGCGCCGGTGGCTGCTGCTCCGAAGTCGGAAATCGCCGCCGATCCGGACATTCCGGCCGGCACGGAAATGGTCTCGACCACGGTGCGCGAAGCGCTGCGCGATGCGATGGCCGAGGAAATGCGCCGCGACGGCGATGTCTTCGTCATGGGCGAGGAGGTTGCCGAATACCAGGGCGCCTACAAGATCACGCAAGGCCTGCTGCAGGAATTCGGGCCGCGGCGCGTCGTCGACACGCCGATCACCGAGCATGGCTTTGCCGGCGTTGGCGTGGGTGCGGCGATGGCCGGCCTGAAGCCGATCGTCGAGTTCATGACCTTCAACTTCGCCATGCAGGCGATCGACCAGATCATCAACTCGGCCGCCAAGACGCTCTATATGTCCGGCGGCCAGATGGGCGCGCCGATCGTGTTCCGTGGACCGAACGGTGCCGCCGCACGCGTCGCCGCTCAGCACTCGCAGTGCTATGCCGCCTGGTACAGCCACATTCCGGGCCTGAAAGTGGTGATGCCCTACACCGCCGCTGACGCCAAGGGCTTGTTGAAGGCTGCGATCCGCGATCCCAATCCGATCATCTTCCTCGAGAATGAAATCCTCTACGGTCAGTCCTTCGACGTACCGAAGCTCGACGATTTCGTGCTGCCGATCGGCAAGGCGCGCATCCATAAATCAGGCAAGGACGTCACCATCGTCTCCTTCGGCATCGGCATGACCTATGCGGTCAAGGCTGAAGCGGAACTGCGTGGCCTTGGCATCGATGCCGAGATCATCGACTTGCGCACGATCCGGCCGCTCGATCTCGACACCATCATCGCCTCGGTCAAGAAGACCAACCGCCTGGTGGTGGTGGAGGAAGGTTATCCGCAGAACTCGGTCGGCGACCATATCGCCAACCAGGTGTCGCAGCGCGCCTTCGATTTTCTTGACGCGCCGGTCATCACCATCGCCGGCAAGGATGTGCCGATGCCTTATGCGGCGAACCTCGAGAAGCTGGCGTTGCCGAATGTCGGCGAAGTCATCGAGGCGGTCAAAGCCGTCACGTATCGCTGAACCGGGCGGGAGGACAAAATGCCAATCAACATCACCATGCCGGCCCTGTCGCCCACGATGGAAGAGGGCAATCTGTCCAAGTGGCTTGTGAAAG
>NZ_RZQI01000968.1:0-2156 GCF_003998335.1 Mesorhizobium sp. M7A.F.Ca.CA.002.05.1.1
CACACGCTCGATGGCGCCCGGTGCTGCGCGCTGGCCGCCGGAGATTTCGGCACCCTCGAAGGCAGGGCCTGTGGGCGAGGAGGCCGCAACCACACGCTGGCGATTGCCGAGTACGATCTCGGCATTGGTACCGACATCGACGATCAGCATCATCTCGTCCTGGCGATGCGGGCCTTCCGACAGCGTCACCGCCGCCGCGTCCGCTCCGACATGGCCGGCGATGCAAGGCAGCATGTAGAGCCTGGCGCCCTGGTTGAGCTTCAGGCCGATGTCGGATGCCTTGATGTGCACAGCGCCCGAAACGGCCAGCGCAAAGGGCGCGCCGCCAAGCTCGGTCGGATCGATGCCGAGGAACAGATGGTGCATGATCGGATTGCCGACGAAGACGCTGTCCAGGATGTCGTTGCGCTGGACATTGCCTTCGGCGCAGACCTTGTCGACCAGCCCGGAGATTGCCTCACGCACGGCGACCGTCATGCCTTCGCGGCCGTCAGGATTCATCATCACATAGGAGACGCGGCTCATCAGATCCTCGCCGAAGCGGATCTGCGGGTTCGAGGTGCCGGAGGAGGCGGCGACGCGGCCCGACAGCAGCGACACCAGATGCATGGCGATGGTGGTCGAGCCGATGTCGCAGGCGAGACCGTAGGCCTCGTTCTTGAGGCCGGGCCAAAGTGCTACGACGCGCGCGGTCTCCGAATCGGCATCCTTGTAGATGGCGGCGGTCGCGGTCCAGTTGCCCTTGCGCAGGATACCTTGCACCTGCGGCAGCAGATAAAAATCGAAATCAAGGCTTTTCAGGCCCCAATCGTGCATCAGCGCGATCTTCAGCCGGTCGAGATCGCCAAGCGGCTTGTGCATGTCGGGTTCTTCGATCTCGACATAGCACATGCGGATCGCCGCATCGCGGGCGATCACCCTGGTGTCGGCATCCTTGCGGATGGTCTGCGCGTTGATGACCGTGTCCTGCGGCACGTCGATGACGAGGTCGCCGAGAATCTGCGCCGAGCAGGAGAGGCGGCGCCGTTCGGGCAGGCCACGGACGCGCTCATAGCGCTCTTCCTTGGCGCCCTTGGGCGTGATGTGGTCGTTGGAGGAGGTGATCTTGTGCTTGGCGAAATTGCCTTCCTGCACTTCGATCTGGCAGCGTCCGCAAGTGGCGCGTCCGCCGCAGACGCTTTCGACATAGACGCCTAGCTGGCGCGCGGCATCGAGCACCGGCGTGCCGACAGGAAAACGCCCGCGCTTGCCGGACGGCATGAACAGCACGAGCGGGTCGGTGATGTTGGCAGGTGAGTTCACGATTGCGCGCTTATCCTCGGCCCATCCGGGCTTCACGGCCGCCACGGCGGCGGCCGCCATTGCCGGCGCCGTCGCCCGGCGCATTGACTTGCGTCGGGGCGGCAACGGCCTGGCCGCCTTCGGCCGGCTTGTAATCCTTATAGGTGCGGATCCAGTTGGTGCAGTTCTCGTCGGTGCCGTTCAGCACATTCGCGCCGCGCACGGCTTCCATTTCCTGCGGGCGCACCGGGTTCATGATCGCCGAGGTCATGCCGGCGCCGATAACCATCGGAATGAAGGCAGCGTTGATGCCATGGCGATGCGGCAGGCCGAACGAGATGTTGGACAGGCCACAGGTGGTGTTGACCTTGAGCTCTTCACGCAGGCGGCGCAGCAGCGCGAAGACCTGGCGGCCGGCATCGCCCAGCGCGCCGATCGGCATCACCAGCGGGTCGACGACGACGTCATGCGCCGGAATGCCGAAATCGGCGCAGCGCTCGACGATCTTCTTGGCGACGGCGAAACGCACGTCCGGATCCATTGAAATGCCCGTCTCGTCGTTGGAGATGGCGACGACCGGCACGTTGTACTTCTTGACCAGCGGCAGGATGGCTTCGAGCTTTTCTTCCTCGCCGGTGACGGAGTTGACCAGCGGACGGCCCTTGGCGACCTTGAGTGCTGCTTCGATCGCGGCGGTGACGGAACTGTCGATCGACAGCGGCAGGTCGACCAGCCCCTGCACGATCTCCAGCGTCTGCACCAAAAGGCCGGGTTCGGTCTCGTTCGGGTTAACCGAAGTGACGCCGGCGTTGACATCGAGCATGGTGGCGCCGCAGGCTGCCTGCTCGAGTGCGTCCCGGATGACGGTGTCGAAA
>NZ_RZQI01000969.1:0-2152 GCF_003998335.1 Mesorhizobium sp. M7A.F.Ca.CA.002.05.1.1
GGGGGCCAGAGCCACCGAAGTGCCGTTGTCGGCATAGTCGGCAAAGTGGGCAAGCACGGTGCGGCCGGCCTCCATGCGCGCCTTGCCTTCGGCAACCAGTCCCAATGCCAGCGGATAGAGCCGGTGCTCGGCCTTCAGCACGCGGGCTGCCAAAGTATCGGCGGTGTCGCCGACCATCACCGGCACGGCCGCCTGTGCGATGATCGGACCGTCATCCATCTCGGAGGTGACGAAGTGCACGGTGCAGCCATGGATGCGGATGCCGGCGGCCAGTGCGCGCACATGGGTGTCGAGCCCCTTGAACGCCGGCAGCAGGGCAGGGTGGATGTTGATCATGCGGCCCTGCCATCTCTGGACGAAGCCGGGGGTGAGGATGCGCATATAGCCGGCCAGCGCCACGATCTCGGCGTTGAAGGCCGCGAGCGCCGCGTCTATTGCCGCGTCATGCGCCTGCTTGCTGCCATGGTCGGCACGCGAGACGATCTGCGTGGCGATGCCGCGCGCTCTGGCGATGCCGAGCCCGGCGGCGTCCGCCTTGTCGGAAATGACACCGACGATCTCGGCCGGGAACGCCGGGTCGCTGGCCGCGGCAATCAGCGCGGTCATGTTGGAGCCGCGCCCCGAGATCAGGACGACGGTGCGTTTCCTCTGCGCGTTCATAGGCCGATCGAGCCCCGATAGATAACGCCGGCGTCGCGGCGCGGCACGATGCGGCCGATCGGCGTCACCGTCTCGCCGGCCTCCTGCAGCACGGCGGCGACCTGTGCTGCCTGGCCGGACGCGACCGCCAAGATCATGCCGATGCCGCAATTGAAGGTGCGCATCATCTCTTCCGGCGCCACGCCGCCAGTCTTGGCCAGCCACGAAAACACCGCAGGAACGTCGATCGCCTCGAGATCGAGTTCGGCCGAAAAATCCTTGGGCAGCACGCGCGGGATGTTTTCCGGGAAGCCGCCGCCGGTGATGTGGGCGAGCGCCTTGATACCATGCGTGTTGCGGATCGCCTTGAGAATCGACTTGACGTAGATGCGGGTCGGCTCGAGCAGCGCCTCGGCCAGAGTGGCCTCGTCGTTGAACGGCGCCGGATCGCTCCACGACAGACCGCTGACGGCGACGATGCGGCGCACCAGCGAATATCCGTTCGAGTGCAAGCCAGAGGAAGCCAGGCCCAGCAGCACGTCGCCTTCGACAATATCGTCGGTGGGCAGCAGTTGGCCGCGTTCGGCGGCGCCCACCGCAAAGCCGGCCAGGTCGTAATCATTGCCGTGATACATGCCGGGCATCTCGGCCGTCTCGCCGCCGATCAGCGCGCAGCCGGCCTGGCGGCAGCCCTCGGCAATGCCGCCGACGATTGCGGCACCCTGGTCGGGATCGAGCTTGCCGGTGGCGAAATAGTCGAGGAAGAACAGCGGTTCGGCACCTTGCACGACGATGTCGTTGACGCACATGGCGACGAGGTCGATGCCAATCGTGTCGTGCTTGCCGGCATCGATGGCGATCTTGAGCTTGGTGCCGACGCCGTCATTGGCCGCCACCAGCACCGGGTCGGTAAAGCCCGCGGCCTTGAGGTCGAACAGGCCGCCAAAACCGCCGATCTCGCCGTCGGCGCCCGGCCGGCGCGTCGCGCGCACCAGCGGCTTGATCTTCTCGACCATGAGATTGCCCGCGTCGATATCGACACCGGCCTCGGCATAGGTGAGCCCGTTCTTGCGCTTGTTCACGTCGCGCTTGCTCATTTCTGGTGCCCGTTCAACAATTTTCCTTGTCGCGGGCTCTTCGCATGAACGGTTTCTGTCCGCAAGGATAACGGCCATTTCGGCCCATAAAACCGTGGACAGGGCACGCGTATAGGCGCTCGTGATTGGCGAAAGCCAAGCTGAAAGCCGCTCTCCCGTGCGGGAGATCGGCAGCTTCTCCCTTGTTGCCACCCGCTATCTTCATCATCTATCTCCGACCAAGAGGAGGTGCCAAGCATTTGACCATCCCAAACCTGATCACCATCCTGCGCCTTATCCTGGTGCCGGCGGTGGTGCTGGCGATGCTGCAGGCGCGCTGGGACTGGGCTTTTGCCGGGTTCCTCGTCGCCGGCATTTCCGACGGCGTCGACGGGTTCATCGCCCGCCGTTTCAACCAGCAGTCCACGCCCGGCGCG
>NZ_RZQI01000970.1:0-2150 GCF_003998335.1 Mesorhizobium sp. M7A.F.Ca.CA.002.05.1.1
CCGGTGACGTCGAACCTGGCCAATCTCGACAAGCCGAAACTGCCGCGTACGCTCAATTCTTCGATCGAGGCCTTCGCCGCATCGGATTTCTGCGCGGATGCGTTTGGTGAGGCCTTTCGCGACAATTATGCCGAGAGCCGGCGAGCCGAGCAGGCGGCATTCGACGCCTGGCAGGCGTCGCACATCACCGACTTCGAGTGGCAGCGCTATTTCGTCAGCTGATCATGCCAGGGCGTTCCAGCGTAAATCTACACGCTTTGCGACACCGGAGAAATCAAGGCGTTATCGGAGATACGCTCCAGGCGTACGAAGGCCGTCAGCGGCAGGTGGTCGGAGGCAACGCGCGAAAGCGGCGTGTCATGCGCGTTAATGGCGGCAATCATGCCGTGCCTGTTGGCCATGATCCGGTCGAGCGCCAGCAGCGGCAGGTTCGACGGGAAGGTGGGGACCGCCGGCGGCTGCGGGCCGAACGTTGCATGCAGCGTGTTGAGAGCGGAGCGGTTGCCAAGCCGCCATTCGTTGAGGTCGCCGAGCAGCAAGGTCGGTCTTTCGTCCGGGCTGTTCATCAGGTCGAGCACGACGCGCGCCTGCTGGGAGCGCGAGCGGCGCAGCAGGCCGAGATGGGCGGCGATGATGCGCAGCGTCTGGCTTCCATCGAGGTCGATCTCCGCCACCACCGCGCCGCGCGGCTCCAGTCCCGGAAGCTTGATCTGGTGCACGTCGCGAACGACGCCCTTCTTGAACAGCAAGACGTTGCCATGCCAGCCATGGCCCTTGCCTGTGGCCGAAATCGGCACCGGAACCAGGCCGGTTTCCCGTTCGAGCCGGGGCAGGTCGAGAAGCCCATTACGGTCGCCGAAGCGATTGTCGGCTTCCTGCAGCGCGATGAGATCCGGATCGATTTCGCGGATGACGCGGATGGTCCGTTCCGGGTCGAATTTCCTGTCGACGCCGATGCATTTGTGGACATTGTAGGAGGCAACCAGCGTGCCGGTGGTGGCTGTCGTCTTGAGTGCGGCGGCATTCGCTTTCTGCATCCGGCGGTCACGAAGGGACAGAAGCATGCTTGCCGGGAGGCTGCGTCCAATTCTGTGCATCTCTGTGCTGCTCGTCCTCGCTGGCATCAATTCAGAAGCCGGATACAGTGAAAATAGGCAATTTCCGCGTATGTTCCATGACGGACGAGTTCCTCAAGCGCACCTCCGCCTTAGAGATAGGGTGAACCGAGCCACAATACCCGGTCGAACAGCCTGATAAGAAACGGCCGGGCTCGCAAAGCTTCCAGCGTCACCGGCACGGCGGAGGCGATCGCCGACCCGATCCGCGCCTCGATCTCGCTGGCAAAGCCGGCATCGAGCACCTCCAGGTCGATCTCGAAATTCAGCCGCAGCGATCGGGCGTCTAGATTGGAAGAGCCGACATAGGCCCACACGCCGTCGATCGAAAGCAGCTTCGAATGGTCGAACGGTCCCTCGGTGCGCCAGACACGGCAATAGTGTTTGAGCACCTGATCGAACTGCGCCATCATCGCGCGGTCGACGAGGAAAAGATTGTTCACCGCCGGCACCACGATGTCGATTTCGACCCCGCGCCTGCCGGCGGTGATCAGCGCGCTGATCAGTTCCCGATCCGGCAGGAAATAGGGCGACATCACGCGTATAGACTTGCGGGCGACCGAGAATGCACCGATCAGCAGCTTGTGGTTGGTCTCGTTGCTGGCATCCGGGCCGGAAGCGACCGCCCGCACCATCATCGGTGCGCCTGGCGACGGCGCCAGCGGGGCGATGCGCCAGGCGTCGCCTTTCAGCGCCTCGTTGGTGGCGAAGCGCCAGTCCTCGGCGGCGACCGAAAAGAGGTCGGCGACGATCGGACCGGTCACCCGGAAATGCGTGTCCCTGGCGCTGTTGGAGCCGGCGAATTCGGCGGAGAAGCCTTTTCGGATGTTCATGCCCCCGGTGAAGGCGGCGATGCCGTCGACCACCAGGATCTTCCGGTGGGTCCTCAGATTGGCGTAGGGCAGGCGCAGGCCCATGACGATGTTGCCGTTGAAGACATCGGCGGGGATGTTGGCCTCGCGCAAATGCCCCAGGATGCTCGGCACCGAGTAGCGGGCGCCGACGGCATCGATCAGCACGCGGACGGTGACGCCG
>NZ_RZQI01000096.1:0-4156 GCF_003998335.1 Mesorhizobium sp. M7A.F.Ca.CA.002.05.1.1
GTCCCAAGGAAGCCGTCGACGTCTTGAAGAAGACGAGCGTCCCGTTCATCGAAGTGCCCGAGCACTATAGCCACGAAGGCATCCTCGAAAAGGTCCGTATCGTCGGCAAGGCGCTCGGCGTCGACGCCAAGGCAGAGGTGCTCGCCGGGGAGCTCGATGCCAAGCTCACGGCCGCCGAAGGGCAAACGACGTCGATCAAGGAACGCAAGCGCATCCTGTTCGTGCTGTCGATACAGGGCGGCAAGATCCTGGCGGCCGGCAGCGAGACCGCGGCGGACGGTATGGTCAAGCTGGCTGGCGGCGTCAACGCGGTCGAGGGCTTCTCCGGCTACAAGCAAATGTCCGACGAGGCGATCATAACCGCCAGACCGGACGTGATCCTGATGATGAGCAATGCCGGGCCTCCGGTCTCGGATGACGAACTGTTCGGCAATCCGTCGATCGCCTCGACGCCGGCCGGAAAGGCGCGCAAGCTGATCCGCATCGACGGTGCCTATCTGCTCGGCTTCGGGCCACGCACGGCCGATGCCATCCACGACCTCGCTGTCTCGCTTTATGGCGGGCAGGTCACGGACTGAACGGGCGGATCATGGTCGATCAATCGATCGCCGGCCCGGTGATGGCAAGCGTATCCGAAGGCGACAGGTCGGGCCGCGCCCGCATCGTCATTCTGCTGCTGTGCCTGGGGCTCGCGGCTGCCGTTTTTCTGTCGCTGACATCGGGGGCTTCGGACGCTTCGGCCGTCAACGTCATCGGGGGCTGGCTGTTCGGCACAGTGCCTGATGACGCCGCAGTGAGCGCCCGCGACAGCCTGATCGTCTATGACATCCGCCTGCCGCGCATCATCCTCGGCATGCTGGTCGGCGCGGCGCTCGCGGTCTCCGGCGCGGTCATGCAGGGACTGTTCCGCAATCCGCTGGCCGACCCCGGCCTGATCGGCGTCTCGGCCGGCTCCAGCCTCGGCGCGGTTGCCGTCATCGTGCTCGGCGCCACGATATTGGCTCCGGTGACCGCCTTGCTCGGCACGCTTGCACTGCCGCTGGCGGCCTTCTGTGGCGGGCTCGCCACCACGCTGGTGCTTTACCAGGTCGCGACGCGGCGGGGGCAAACCTCGGTTGCCACAATGCTGCTTGCCGGCATCGCGCTGGCGGCGCTCGCCATGGCGCTGACCGGCATTCTTATCTTCATGGCCGACGATCGCCAGTTGCGCGACCTGACCTTCTGGCAACTCGGATCGCTCGGCGGCGCAACCTGGGCGAAGATCGCGTCGGTAGGGCCGATCATCGTGCTGGCGCTGGCGGCGATGCCGTTCCTGGCACGCGGCCTCAACGCGCTGGCGCTTGGCGAGGCGACCGCCGGTCATCTCGGCATTCCGGTGCAGCGGCTGAAATACACGGCCATCGTCGGCGTCTCTGCCGCGGTCGGCGCATCCGTCGCCGTCAGCGGCGGCATCGGCTTCGTCGGCATCGTGGTACCGCATCTGCTGCGCCTGCTGATTGGTCCGGACAATCGCTATCTGCTGCCGGCGTCGGCGCTGCTCGGTGCCTCGCTGCTGCTTCTGGCCGACGCGGTCGCACGCACCATCGTTGCGCCGGCCGAACTGCCGATAGGCATCGTCACCGCGATAGCGGGCGCGCCGTTTTTCCTTTGGATCCTGCTGCGCAAGCGCGGCGTGGTTGATTTGTGAGGCTTGATGATCGAGGCCAAGGATGTTTCGGTTGATATCGCCGGCAAGCCTATCGTCAGCGGTATCGATTTCCACGCGCGGCCCGGCGAGATCGCCGCCATCGTCGGCCCCAATGGTTCGGGCAAGACGACCTTCCTCAAAGCGCTTTCCGGCGAACTCGCCTACACCGGGCGCGTTGCCCTCAACGGCCGAGATCTCTCGACGATGAAGCCGGTCGAGGTGGCCGTCCATCGTGCGGTGCTGCCGCAGGCGACGACGCTGTCGTTCCCGTTCACCGTGCGGGAAGTGGTCAAGCTCGGCCTTGTCGGCGGCCGCTCAGGCGTCTTGCCGGGCGAGGATGCGCGGCTGCCGGAACGGGCGCTGGCGCGTGTCGATCTCGACGGCTTTGCCGGCCGTTTCTACCAGGAGCTTTCGGGCGGCGAGCAACAGCGCGTTCAGCTCGCACGCGTGCTGAGCCAGGTCTGGGCACCGGTGCTCGACGGCAAGCCGCGCTTTCTGTTCCTCGACGAGCCGGTTTCCAGCCTCGACATCAAGCACCAGCTGATCATCATGAACATTGCCCGCGACTTCGCCAGAAGGGGCGGCGGCGTGGTCGCCATCCTGCACGACCTCAATCTGACGGCCATGTATGCCGACCGGATCTTCGTCATGCATCGCGGCCGGCTGGCCGCCACCGGGTCGCCGCGGGATGTGCTGAGCGATGACCTGATCGAAAAAGTGTTCGACTGCCGGCTCAGGGTCGGCGTGCTGCCGGCCGGCAATATGCCGTTCGTTCTGCCTCAGTCAGCGGCCTGATTGCAGATCTAGCCCGCGCCCCTGCTGGGTCAGGCAGCTGGTGCGCGGCGCTCCAGCATGTCGATTCCGAGCAGGTTGCGCACATTTGGACGTGCCGCCACGAGGTCGGCGATCGTATAGCGCTCCAGCACGGCGAAGAACGCGTTCAGCGCCTCGCGCAGCGCCGAGTTCAGCGCGCAGCTATCGACGAGCGGGCATTCGGCGGCATCGTTCTCGAAGCATTCGGCCATAGCGAAGCTCTCTTCCGTCACGCGCACGACATCGAACAGGCTGATGGCTTCGGCCGCCCGGCCAAGCTTGACGCCGCCATTCCTACCGCGCACGGTCTGGACGAGGCCGTGCTCGACCAGGGGCTGCAGGATCTTGAACAGGAAAAGCTCCGACACCGAATAGGCGGCCGCGATCTCGGGGATGCGGCTCAATCGGTCATCATTGGCCGCGCAATACATCAAGATGCGCATGGCATAGTTGGTCTGGCGCGTAAGCCGCATTTTGTCCTCACAAGGCACTGGTGCGGTGCAACCACGCCAGATCTGGAAATTTTGCTGATATGGCTTTGACCCGAATTTCCGGATTCGCCACATTGGCCTCGGCGGAATATGGCCTATACCTTGGAATAATTCCAGACTAGCTTCGCCCGATAGATGAATTTTCTCCTCAACTTTGTGTGCGCGGCCGGGGAAAGTTCCGGGCGAAACCCGCTGTCGCGGGTATTTCGGCCATCGGAACACTAAATAGGCTGAGATCGACGAGGAGCGGCTCACCCATGTCACAATCGGCTTCGCCCCTGGCGCCGGTCCGTTTCGATGCCGAGGCGGATGCCAAGCTTTCCGCGTTGCGGCGGACGAAATTCCTCGCGGCGGCCGCACTGGCGCTTTGCGTGCTGGTGTTTGCGCTCGCCAAATCCTTCGAGCGCACCTATCCATGGCTCGGCTTCGTCGCCGCCTTTGCCGAGGCCGCGACCATCGGCGGTCTGGCCGACTGGTACGCGGTGGCGGCGCTGTTCAGGCGGCCGCTGGGGCTGCCGATCCCGCACACGGCCATCATCCCGGAGAACCAGAACCGCATCGCCGACAATCTCGGTCGCTTCATCGAGGTCAACTTCCTGGCGCCTGAACCGGTGCGCGAAAAGCTCGCCGAGGTCGATTTCTCGGCACTCGTCGCCGACTGGCTGGCCGATACGGAGCGCGCCGCCGGCCTGTCGCGCTTCGTCGTGCGGCTGGTGCCGCAGACGCTGGCCGCTGTCGAGCAGTCCGGCCTGCGCGGCTTCGTCACCAGCCGCATGCTCGAACAGATCGAAAAGGTGCCGCTGGCGCCGCTGGCCGCCGAGCTGTTGTCAGCGCTTACCGACGACCGCCGCCACCAGAAACTGTTCGACGAGTTCACCAAGGTGATCGGCAGGTTCCTCAATGACGAACAGGCGCTGGCGACGATGCGCGAAAAGATCCGCGAGGAACTGCCGTCGCTGTTCAACCTGTTCCGCGCCGACGCCTATCTCCTGAAGAAGATCGTCGCCTCGGCCGGCTCGCTTCTCGACGAGGTGAGGGCCGATCCCGACCACCCGATGCGCGCCGAATTCGACCGCTTCGCCCAAGGCTTCGTCGAGAAGCTGAGAACATCGAAGCAATACGCCAAACGGGCCGAGAAGCTGAAGCGCGACTTCCTGGCCCGGCC
>NZ_RZQI01000096.1:4166-11306 GCF_003998335.1 Mesorhizobium sp. M7A.F.Ca.CA.002.05.1.1
GCCTCAGCCAGTTCATCGAGCAGGACGCCAAGGCGCCGAATTCGGTTGTCCGCGCGCATCTTGCCAACATGTTCGTCGAGGTCGGTCGCCATCTTGCCGGCGATGCGCAGATCCGGGCCGACATGAACCAAGGGTTCGTGGTGGCTCTGGCGTCGTTCGTGGAGAGCCAGAAGGCCGGCGTGTCGACATTCATCGCCGACCAGGTCAAGCGCTGGGATCTTGCGCAGCTGACGCGGCTGATCGAGATGAACATCGGTCGGGACCTACAGTATATCCGCTTCAACGGCATGATCATCGGCGGGCTCGCCGGTGTCGTGCTCTATGTGGCCGAGCGGCTGTTCCTCGTGAATTGATGCGCGACCAGACTGGCGCTCACTCCTCCGTGTCCGAATGGACTCACGGCATGCGAGTGCTATTCTCCCGCCGAGGGTGCCCGCATCATGCGGCAAAGGGGAGCAAACGAGCATGGCGAAACAACCGGAATCCGATTCCTTCATGGACATGTTCGGCAGGTTCGGCCGCGACCTGAAGGTGCCCAATGTCGATGTCGAGGTGATCCTCGCCCATCACCGCAAGAACCTCGAAGCGCTGGAGAAATCGGCACGAGCCAGTGCCGCCGGCGCGACCTCGCTGTTGTCCAGGCAGCGCGAGATGCTGGAGGACACGCTGCGCGAGGTCACGGACATGGCGCAAAGCTACAGGGCGCCGGGCAATCCGCAGGAACTGATGACCAAACAGACGGAGTTTGCCAGAAAGTCTTTCGAAGTCGCATTGAAGAATGCGGGCGAAGTGGCTGAACTGGTCAAGAAATCCGGCGCCGAATCGGTCGACATCCTGCGCACGCGCATCAAGGAGGCGATGGAGGAAATCCGCGCCGGCTACGAGAAGAAGTAGCGGAAATGGCCGAGGCTGGCTCGTTGCTGCCAGCGGCCCCTGAAGCCTGGGAATCCCGTTTTAGCCTGCGACTGCGCTCGCGGCGTGGCACGATTGCGGCCGAAACCGGCGGAACGGATTCGCGCCGAGCGAATTGACAGAGGCCGTCAGTTCGTGGTCCGGAGGCTTTGGAAGCGATCGGGAAACCAGGAATGAACGAAATACGCCCTAAAGCGCCGCCGACCTACGAGCAGTTGAGGATGATGGCCGGGCAGGAGCTTGGCGTATCGGAGTGGACGACGGTCGACCAGAACCGCATCGACCAGTTCGCCGAATGCACCGGCGACCACCAATGGATCCATGTCGACCCTGAAAGGGCGCGGCGGCAAAGCCCGTTCCGCACGACGATTGCGCATGGCTATCTGACGCTGTCGATCATCGGCGCACTGGCGCTCGGCATGGGTATCGTGCCCGAGAACACCCAGGCTGCCTTCAATTATGGCTTCGACAAGGTGCGCTTCCTGGCGCCGGTCAAGGTCGGCGCGCGCATCAGGCTGCGCATCACGCTGCTGTCCATGGAGGACAGGGGTCCCGGCCAGTATCTCATGAAGGCAGCCAATACGGTCGAGATCGAAGGCGAGGAAAAGCCTGCCTTGACGGCTGAAACGCTGGTCATGCTCTATGAACGCCGCAAGCGGGCAGGCGCCTGAGCCTGTTTGGGAATTCTACTCTCTGAGCGGTGTGGCGCGTCACGAACCCCTGGATTCCGTGCGGCCTGCGGCGCGGGCAGAGAGCAGCGCGAGGACCAGCGCGATCAGCGCCAGCACTGTCGCCGTCTGAAATGTGACCTGCATCCCCCGGGCGGCCTCGGAACTCAGAAGACCAATGCTTTGGTGCTTTTCGGCCGATGCGACGGCGAATATGGCACCCATCAACGAGGCGCCGGTGATCAGCCCGAGATTGCGCGAAAGGTTGAGCAGGCCGGAGACGACGCCGCGCTGGCCGGCACTGATGCCGGCCATGACGGCTGCATTGTTGGATGTCTGGAACAGCGCGTAGCCGATGCAGGTGACGGTGATCGGAACGACATAGCCGGCAATGCCGAGCGTCACCATGGCGAGCGACAGCAGGAACGTGCCTGTCGTGAGGCTGAGCAGGCCGGCGACCATCATCTTGTGGGCGCCGAAGCGATCGGTCAGGCGTCCAGCCACCAGCGCCGACAGGGCCGAGACAAGCGGCCCGGTCGACAGCACGAGGCCGACCATTGCGGCATCGAGCCCAAGTCCTCGCGAAAGATAGAACGGGGCAACCACCAAAGTCGCCATCATTACCGTCGCGACAACGAGGCTCATGGCGAGGCTGGCGCTCAGTTGGAAGTCGCGGAAGCTGGCAAGCTGGATCAAGGGGTTTTTCACACTCGCCTGCGCGGCGGCGAAAAGAAAAACACCGATGCCGGCAGCGACCAGCAGGCCGACGTTGAGCGGTCCGAAATTGCCTCTGCCAAGCGTCATGGCCAGCGCATAGGCGGCCAATGTCAGGGCCAGCAGGGCAGTGCCCATGACATCGAACGTGCCTCGGTCGAGCCGCGCGGTTTTATTGCGTGCCGGCAAGGCACGCCAGGCGAGAGCGAAGGTGAGCACACCCAGCGGGACATTGACGAGGAAGATCGCGCGCCAGCCAAAGCCGGCGATCAAAAGGCCGCCGAGCGAGGGGCCAAGTGTCGTGCCGATCGCGGACATGGCGCCGAGCAGGCCCATGGCGCTGCCAATTCTGTCTTTGGTCACGGTTTCGGCGACAAAGGCCAGCGTCAGCGCCATCATCAGCGCCGCGCCAAGTCCCTGCACGGCGCGTGCGGCGATCAGCAGCCACAGCGTCGGCGCCAGGCCGCAGAGCACCGATGCCGATGTGAACAGCGCGATGCCGCCAAGCAGCAACGGCCGGCGTCCAAACATGTCGGCCAGCCGGCCGGCGCTGACGATCAGTGTGGTGATGGCGAGCAGATAGGCCAGAACAACCCATTGCACGGACTGGAACGTCGCGCCGAAATTCTGCATCAGCGACGGCAGCCCGACGCTGGCAATGCTGGTTCCCAGCGACGACAGCAGCGTGGCGAGCGACAGGCTTGCCAACGCCCAGCCGGCGGATTGCATCCGTGGTGGCGCCGATGTCAGCCCGTCCCGATTTTGCTCAGCGATTGCCACGGCGATCTCCTTCCATCAGTCCCACAACCGGAACTGCTGGAGATCTAGTTCCTTGGCCAATGTGGCGGAAGGCGCAGCATTTGCATCTTATTCGTGCGTTTGGCGCCATATGATGCCATGATCTGCCGATGACATCACCCGATCTCAACTTATTGTTCGCTCTCGACATCCTGCTGACCGAAGGCAGCGTGGCGCGTGCCGCCAGCCGCCTGCGCCTCAGCCCCTCGGCGATGAGCCGGACGCTGGCGCGGCTGCGCGAGGCTACGGGCGATCCGCTGCTGGTTCGCGCCGGTCGCGGCCTGGTGGCGACGCCGCGTGCGGAAGAACTGCGACAACAGGTGGGCCGTGTCGTCCAGGATGCGGAGGCGCTGCTGCGCCCTGCCACCTTGCTCGATCTCCCGAGCCTGGACAGGGTCTTCACGCTGCGCACCAATGAGAGCTTCGTCGAAGAATTCGCACCTCGTCTCGTTGCCCGTATCCAGGCCGATGCGCCCGGCGTGCGGCTGCGCTTTGCGCCGAAGTCCGATAGAGACGTCATGTCGCTGCGCGACGCGGCGATCGACCTGGACATAGGCGTCGCTGGCGAGACCGGACCGGAGGTGCGCATCCAGGCATTGCTTCGCGACTGCTTCATCGGCGCCGTGCGAATGGGCCATCCGTTGAGCGAGGGCACGGTGACGCCAGAGCGCTATGCGGCAGGCCGGCACATCAGCGTTTCACGGCGTGGCCGCGAGAAAGGGCCGATCGACGAGGCCCTGAACCGGCTCGGGCTGCAGCGGACAGTCGTGTGCATGGTTTCCGGTTTCTCGGCAGCCCTTGCCATGGCCCGCACATCAGACCTGATCGCAAGCGTTCCGGAGCGGCATACCGAGGGTGCACGCACCGGCATGCACAGTTTTCCCCTGCCGGTTGCCACCGCCGAGGTCACCATCTCCATGCTCTGGCATCCGCGCCTCGATGCCGATCCGGCGCAACGCTGGTTGCGCGACCGCGTGCGGGAGGTCTGCGCGGCGTCGCGCTGACAACGATGAGAAGCCTGCGCCAACCGCCCAGGCTTCTCATCTGTCCCGTCTATTCGGTTTGGCGTTTCTGCAAATGCCTCAGTGCGCCTAGTGTGAGCGTCGCCATGACCGAACAGTAGCCCACCAGCGGCCACGCCGTGTCTCCATCAAGCAGGATGACGAACAGCGTGCCGAGGATGCCGACGACAAGGCTCTGGATGCAGAAGTAGAGCGCGACGGCGGTTCCCGCGACATCGCCGAACGCCTCGAGCGCACCGTTCGCGGTGACTGAGACAGTGAAGACGATACCCGCGGCAACGACCCACATCGGTAAGACGAATGTCGCGAAGGACGGCGCCGCGAACAGTTGCCCGGCCGCAAGCAGAGCCGCGCCGAGCAGCAACATCGCCATACCTCTGATAGCACTGCCCGCGACGCCCCAACGTGCAATGAACTTTTTGGCGAAGCGGGTGGTCACGATCATCACCAGCGCCGCGGTGGCGAAGGCCAGGCTGAAACCGAGCTGTGAAAAGCCGGCGCGGTCCATGAGCACCCGCGGCGCCGTCGAAAAGAACACGAAGAAGGCGCCCATGGCGGCACTGAAGCCGAGCGTGTACGCCCAGAAGGCGAAGCTGGAGAGAATGGGACGAAACGCCATTCGCCTGTCGTTGCCATTGGTAGGTCGTGTTTCATGCCATCTCGGCCATGCATTGAGGGTGGCGGCTACCGCCAGACCGCCGAGCGTCAGGAAGATCGCGCGCCAGCCGAGATTGTCGGCGATCAACGCACCGGCAATCGGCCCTAACGCCGGCACGAAGGCCAGCATCGAACTGAACAGGCCGTAGATGACGGCACTTTCAGGCCTCTGCGCATAGACGTCGCGAACCGTTGCAAAGGTCGCAACGAGAACGGCGGATGCACCGATGGCCTGCACGACCCGCAAGGCGACGAACACCATGGCCAGCGAGGTGCAGGCGAGCAGGGCGGAAGCGCCTGCAAACAAAAGCGCGCCGCCGATCAGCACCGGACGCCTGCCGATCCTGTCGGAAATCGGGCCGAAGACGATTTGGCCGAGCCCAAGGCAGATCATGTAGAGGCTCAGTGTCAGTTGGATGACATCGGGCGATGTCTTGAGGATCTCCGGCATCGCCGGGACAATCGGGAGGTAGATGTCCATGGCCAGCGAGGCCAGGATGTCGAAGGGCGCCATCAGCACCATGGCTGCTGGCAGGGAAGTGGTCCATGTCGGGTTTTTTGGAAAAGGCATGATTGAACATCCGCTCAAATGGCTACATTTGGCGGCGATCTGCCGTTCGCACTGAAGATGGGAAATGACGGGCCGCCGCAACAACGAAGTGCTGTTGCGGCCTACTTGTCTGCTGACTTGCTGGTTCCCATAGTCGTTATCCCGGATCGCGCGGATATTCTCTCGACGCGCAGATCCGTCCCTTAGCAGCCGGAGGTTGTCCAGGCAACAGGATCAGCTTGGTCGCGCCAGCGCTGCCTCGATCACCCTGAAAATCCGCTCGTCCGTGCATTGGGCGACGTTGAAGCGCAGGAAGCGGCTGGCCGTTCCAGACAGGCTGAATGCGTTGCCGGGCGCCAGCACGATATTGTCGGCCAGAGCGCGGCGGGCCACTTCGGCCGCATCGACGCCATCCGGCAGACTGCACCACAGGAACAGGCCGGCCGGCTGGTCGATCCAGGGTGAGATGCCGATCGCCTTCAGGCGGGCGCCCGTCTCGCCCATGGCGCGCGCAAGCCGTGCGCGCAGCAAATCCATGTGCTTCCGGTAACTGCCGTCTTTGAGCAGCGTCAGCACCAATTCGGCCGCAAGCCGGCCGCCGCCAAAGGTGGTGGCGATCTTCAGGTCGGTCAGGGGCTCGATCCAGTCGCGGGGGGCTGCGATGAAGCCGCAGCGAACCGACGCCGACAGCGTCTTGGAGAAGCTGCCGATGTGGACGACGCGGTTCAGACCATCGAACGCCGCCAGCCTGGGGGCGGGCGCATGTTCAAAATCGGCGAAGATGTCGTCTTCGACGATAGTCAATTCCGACTGGTCGGCGAGCTTGAGCAGCCGATGGGCGGTGACTGGCGACAGCACCGCGCCGGTCGGGTTGTGGATGGCGGAATTGGTGATGTAGAGGCGCGGCCGATGCTCGGCCAGCGCCTGCGCGAACAGATCGATGTCCGGCCCCGACGGCGTGTAGGGAACGCTGACGACCTTGGCTCGGTGGGCGCGCAACAAAGCATGGAAGTTGAAGTAGCAGGGGTCGTCGACCAGCACGGTGTCGCCGGGCTCGATCAGGAACCGGCACAACAGGTCGATGGCCTGCGTGCCTGATTCCGTCAGCATGATCTGCTCGGGAGAGGCCTCGATGCCGTGCCCGGCCATACGCCGCGCCAGCAATTGCCGCAGCGGCGGCAGGCCGAGCGGCGTGCCGTAATCGGCCAGTGCGACATCGTCGGCACGCGCTACCGTGCGCAGTGCCCGGCGCAGACCGGCCTGCGGCATCCACGAGGCCGGCAGCCAGCCGCAGCCGGGTTTCAGCATGTCGTCGCCGGCCTCCAGGGACTGGCGTGAGATCCAGAGTGGATCGACCGCGCGGTCGAGGCGGGGGCCGATTTCGGCCAGCGACAGCGGCGCCAGCGATCCGGCGGCATAGAATCCGGAGCCCGGCCGCGAGCGGATCGTCCCTTCGGCGGCGAGCCGCTCATAGGCTTCGACCACGGTGGATTTGGACACTCGCATGGATTTGGCAAAGGCGCGGATCGACGGCAATTGCGCTCCCGGCGTCAGGCTGCGCGCCGCGATCCGCTGGCGGATCGTCGCCATGACACCTTCGACCAGCGTTCCGCTGCTCTCGCTTCCTGTGGTCTGTTTGTCCATCCGTACTGCTCTGCCAAGCATGACAGTTTTGCATAATTGTACCGCATTGTCTCTGGCGATACCACCGGCTCCGCGCGATACGGAGCCGACAAACGGAGCATACGATGGACAAGACCGCGAGCGGCTGGATGAATGGATTCATCGGCGTGTTGATCTTCAGCGGCTCCCTGCCGGC
>NZ_RZQI01000971.1:0-2149 GCF_003998335.1 Mesorhizobium sp. M7A.F.Ca.CA.002.05.1.1
GGCAACATGAACCGCAGCTTTCCCGGCCGGCCGGACGGGACGGTGACCGAGAAGATCGCCGACTATTTCCAGCGTGAGCTGCTCCCCCGCGCCGACATCGTGTTCGACTTCCATTCCGGCGGCAAGACGCTGGACTTCGTGCCGTTCTGCGCCGCGCATACTTTGCCCGACAAGGCGCTGGAACAGAAAGCCTTCGACGCGGTCGCGGCCTTCGCCGCCCCGTTCTCGATGCGCATGATCGAGATCGACGCCGTCGGCATGTATGACACGGCAGCCGAGGAGATGGGCAAGGTCTTCGTCAGCACCGAGCTGGGCGGCGGCGGCACGTCGCGTGCGCAGACGGTGCGGATCGCGCGGCGCGGCATTCTCAACGTACTGCGCCATGCTGGCATTGTAGATGGTGCGGTCGAGAAGACTCGAACCCAGTGGCTCGACATGCCGTCGGGCGATTGTTTCTCCTTCGCCGAAGATGACGGCATGATCGAAACCATGGTCGATCTCGGTGAGCCCGTCGAAGAAGGCTCGGTGCTGGCGCGCATCCATTCCACCGGCCGCACCGGCATCGCCCCGCAGGAGATCCGGGCAAAAATGTCGGGCATGCTGGCGGCGCGGCATTTCCCCGGGCTGGTCAAGGCCGGCGACTGCGCGGCGGTGGTGGCTGTGCACGTCTGAGCGATTCCGCCGAGGCTTGCTCCACCCGGTTCGCGTCCATCGTCACTTGCTCTTGATCCGTTGCGGAGCCTTCGGCGCGGCGGAAAGAAGCAGCATGGCGAGCGGAGTCGACATTGCAGGAGGATGTCACTATATAGCGGCGGCTTCGACCTGCGCGCCCGAGGGCAGCACCTCGAAGCAACTGTGAATGTGTAGTGTGTTGCGCCATCTATTGTGACGGAAATCGGCTCGGAAACCGGAAAAAAGCAAATAGAAACAGTGGCGCAGCGCTGGGCGTGACCCAGCCAACGGTACCGACCCCTCCAGAATCAGAAAATGCTCTTGACCCCTCGATTTCCTATGGCTCTGTGGACCTTGGACGGCATTGGCTTGCCGGACGACCGCGACTCGGCTGGAATGGGGACATGCATCCTTTGCGGGATGTCGACGTTTGTGATTACCAACCGGCTTTGCCGCCAGGGAACAGCAGTATGAGTGAACACGCCATCGAATTCTTGCGGGGATGGATCGGCGAAAAGGTCCATTGCCAGTCCTCCCAGGCAAGGATCGACAAGCAGGCCGAAACCCTGGCCAAGGAGTGCGCCGCCGAGGCGGCCGAGGTCGGCATCCCGCTGGAGGACATCCAGGAAGAAGTCGGCGATATCCAGGAACTTATCGCATCCCGGCTTGAGGAAGCGGCCGAGGCCGAGGAAAGCCAGCAGGCCCCCGGAAAAGCCGCGGAATGATCAAAGCCGCGGAATGATCGCATAGCGGCGACGTGTTCCAGCGCGGGCTTGTGGCCCGCGTTTTTGTCTTCAGCCAAACTTCTCCTTCAGCCACGTCTTCGGCAGCGCCGGCACGAAATTCCCGTCGCGTCCGGTCATATCGTCATTGGCAACCAGCGCGTTGAGGATTGCTTCCTCCACGGTCTGGATCACTGCATCGAAAAACGGATCGATATCGGTGTCCGGAATAAAATCGGCGCTGGCGATGCGGCCGGATGGCGCCAGCGCCGCGCTCGCATTGGCGGTCGAGAAGGCGATAAAAATGTCGCCTGAACTGTGATAGCCGAAGCCGCCGGTCAAGGCGACGCCAAGCGGCACCCGTCGGGCCAGCCGCTTCATCTGATGCGGCAGGAACGGTGCGTCGGTGGCGGCGACGGCAATGATCGAGCCCTTTTCAGCACGCGGTGTGCCTTCGCGGACCGCCGGTTCGAGAAGCTCCGGCCCGGCGCGCAGGCCGCGAATGGTGATATTGCGCCGTTTTCCAAAATTAGACTGCACGAAGGCGCCGACGGTGTAGGCACGGCCTTGCCATTCGACGATGCGCGACGCCGTGCCGGAGCCGGCCTTGAAGCCGAAGGTGATCATGCCGGTGCCGCCGCCGACGCTGCCTTCCTCGATAGGCCCGCCGGCGGCACCGTCGAGAGCCTGCGCAACATGCTCTGACGTCAAATGGTGGCCGTTGATGTCGTTGAGGAAGCCGTCATAGGTCTCCG
>NZ_RZQI01000972.1:0-2142 GCF_003998335.1 Mesorhizobium sp. M7A.F.Ca.CA.002.05.1.1
ACGAGGCGGTGGCCAACGCCATCGACGCCAAGGGCAGGGAACTGGTGTAGCCGGCAGAACCAAGGCAGAGCTGTCGCCAGAAAGCCCTGCGCAAACAAAGAATTAGCTCAAGAGCTTGAAATCGAGATTCATGTCATGAACGCACAGCTACAACCGACCGGCTCCGCCTATTTCATCGCCAAGGAGACGGAAAAGCCGGAAAACCACACGCTTTCCGTGCTGGTCGACAATGAGCCGGGCGTGCTTGCCAGGGTCATCGGCCTGTTTTCCGGGCGTGGCTACAACATCGAGAGCCTGACCGTCTCCGAGACCGAGCATGAAAAGCATTTGTCGCGCATAACCATCGTGACGCGCGGCACGCCGCATGTGCTGGAGCAGATCAAGCACCAGCTCGAGCGCATCGTGCCGGTGCACCGCGTCGTCGACCTGACCGTGCGTTCGCATGAATCCGGGCAGGAGCGGCCGCTGGAGCGCGAACTGGCGCTGGTCAAAGTCGCCGGCACCGGCGAGGCCCGGGTCGAGGCGTTGCGGCTGGCCGATGCGTTCCGCGCCAGCGTCATCGACGCCAACACCGAGCATTTCATCTTCGAGATCACCGGCAAAGGCTCCAAGATCGACCAGTTCATCGCCATCATGAAACCGCTCGGCCTGGTCGAAATCTGCCGCACCGGCGTGGCAGCGTTGAACCGCGGCCCGCAGGCGATGTAGGACTTCGGCGGGGCTGGCGCCGAACGCGTCAGCCAGCTTCCATAGTGAGGCTTCCGATGCTGACTTGTCAGGGAGGATATCCATGTCGCTCGACGCATTCCTTGCCCTGCTTGTCTACGCCTTCGTGACCTCGATCACGCCGGGGCCGAACAATCTCATGCTGCTGGCATCGGGCGTGAATTTCGGCCTCGTCAGAACCGTTCCGCACATGCTGGGCATCAGCATGGGTTTCCTCGTGCTGCTGCTTGCCGTCGGTCTTGGCCTCGGCGCTGTGTTGACGGCGTTTCCGGCGCTGCATACCGCGCTCAAGATCGCCGGCGGCGCCTATCTTTTGTACCTCGCGTGGAAGATCGCCATGTCGCGCACGCTGACCGGCAAGGGCGAGACGAACGCGCGGCCTATGCGCTTCATCGAGGCGGCCGCATTCCAGTGGGTCAATCCCAAGGCGTGGGTGATGGCGATCACCGCCATGGCCGTCTATGCCAATGCCGAGCACCCGTTCCTGTCGGTGGTGTTGATCGCCGTGGCTTTCACTATCGTCAATTTGCCGAGCGTCTCGGTATGGGCAGGGTTCGGCACGGCGCTGCGTGGCTTCCTGTCGGACCCGGTGCGGCTGAAATGGTTCAACATCGCCATGGGCGTGCTGCTGGCGGCGACGCTTTGGCCGATGCTTAAATAGGCTGTGGGGCGCACCAGCCGATCGTAGGGGGACGGGATTCGGACTCTCGGCGGACCGTCCGGATCGGGAGCCGCCCCGTGTTGCACATCCATTGTGCAGTGCACATTAAATCTTCGTAATGCCGCCTTTTGGCCCTTTTCCAACAAAGGCGTGTCCTATCTATTCGGCGAAATCGCGGCAACGGGCCGCGTTGGAATAGAACCCATCGGACCACGACGTGTCGGGTGGAGAGGGCCTTTGACCATGCGTGGAAAAGTCGTTCTTTCGTTGCTGGCCGTCGCCTGCCTGGGTGCGGCCGGCTGGCTCTATCTTTCGCCTGACGCGCTTGGCAGGGTCCAGCAGGTCATCGGCGCAAAGCAGGTTGCCGCGCCGGACAAACAGGCTGCGGCTTCGGACAAGAAGGCCGACAATGCCGGGCGCTCGGTCTCCATCCTCTCGGCCGTCGCCTCGACAGCCGATTTCCCGATCCGGCGTTATGCGATCGGCTTCGTCTCCTCTCCCGCCGTCGTCAACATCAACGCGCGGGTGTCCAGCCAAATCGTGTCCATCGACGTCAAGGACGGGCAGATGGTCAAGACCGGCGATCTGCTGTTTTCGCTCGATGACCGGGCGCTGAAGGCGCAGCTTGCCAAGGACCAGGCGGCGCTGGCCAAGGATCAGGCGATGCTCGCCAGCTCGCAGTCCGATCTCCAGCGCGCCAAGGATCTGGTCGCCAAGCAGGCCGGCACGCAGCAGACCTACGACCAGGCCGTCGC
>NZ_RZQI01000973.1:0-2139 GCF_003998335.1 Mesorhizobium sp. M7A.F.Ca.CA.002.05.1.1
CCCCAGGGCGGATGGGTGCGGGATCTGCTGACCGCGGCATCGAACGATGAGGACCTCAGGTCGGCAGCCCCTACGGCCCCCGTGGAAGCGCAGCGCGCTACCCTGCCCAGCGCTCGCCCCTGCATGTCGTGGAATCGCTGAACTCGCTCTCCGTCGATATCGCGCGTGCCATCGACCACGAGGCTTCGATCGAGCTGTGGAACCGCTACCGGCGTGGCGAGCGTGACGTGTTCACAAGGCGGCTCTACACGTTGAAGGGACAGCAGACGTTCGACGAGATCCGTCGCAAGTATCAGGCGGAAGCCGAGTTCCGCGCCGCTGTCGACCGCTACTGCGACGATTTCGAGAAGCTGCTCAAGGATATCTCGCGCAACGACCGCGACAACATCATGGCGCAGACCTACCTGACGTCGGACACCGGCAAGGTCTACACCATGCTGGCCCATGCGAGCGGCCGCCTGCACTGAGCGGGCGACGAGGATCACAATCGGTCGGCGCCGCCCCTCATCCGCCTGCCGGCACCTTCTCCCCATATAGTGACGGGGAGAAGGAGATGGCCGCACTCCCGGCGCCCATTCAGCAACGTTGGCGATTGGCGAAATCTTCGGCGACAACGTCTTTCTCCCCGTCACTATACGGGGAGAAATGCCCGGCAGGGCAATGAGGGGCGGCGCAAACCAAAGATCTTTAGTCGATGCGCTGTGCGACGTGGTTTCAACGCGACGCACGATCGCTTTGAAAGCTCGGCCGGCTCAGATCACCGAATCCGTCCAGCGCACGATTTGCCCGGCGGCGTCGCCGAACGCCTTGTCGAGCGCGCTGACATAGGCAGGATTGCCGCTGCCCGAGACGGGTGCGGCTGCGGTGAAGCTCTTGGAGGCACGGACCTCGCCGTTGCGATCGTTCAGGATCCGCACGAACAGATCGACCTCGGCATGTTCGCCGCCGTCGACACGCACCTCGAAGGACCGGATTTCGACGATCACCTGATAGTCGATCGCCAGGCCCTCGCCCGGCTTGCCGACGCCGGCAAAGCTGCCCGAGCGCTGGAAGGTCTCGGCCAGCCGCGCCTGCACGATCAGCGGCAGCCGGTCGGCCCATTGCGCGCCCTTAAGATACTGGATCGAGCGATCCGACGGTTTGATGACGATGTTCTGGCTGTCCAGCGCCTTGAGCGCCGACGGCTGCGCGATCAGGATCTGGCGGCGGCTATGGCCATGCGCGTCGATCGACGGCGCCGACAGCTCGAACGTATCGAGCGGCGCGGGCTTGCCGCCCAACGCCGCGCAGCCGGCCAGCGTCAGGGCAAGCAGTGCCGCAGCCGATGTCAACCCGCCCGTTTTCACCCACACAGACTTCACGCGCGATCCCCGTTGTCCCCGGATCGTAAGATCGACCCGCTTTCGCGGCTCATGTTTCTGGGGCGCGCCGTCGCCGAAGTCAACGCCGCGCCCTGCCATCGAATTGCCGAACCTCGCCGTCGCCACCCGAAAGGATGCGCTGCGGATTGCGGCTGAGATCGGTCACCGCCTCTTCGATGCGGCTGATCGAACGGCGGCTGTCCTGCACCAAGGCCTCGACATTCGAAAGTCCCTGTCCCGAGAAGCGCGCCAGATTGTCGGTGATGACGCCAAGGCGGGCATTCAGCGTGTCGGCAACCTGCTTGAACGACTTCAGCGTCGCCCTGGCATCCGCCATCACGCCATCGGCCTGCCCCGACCCGAGCAAGGTATCGACCCTGGCAAGAATGCCATCGACCCGCACCGAGGCATCGTTGAGCCGTTGCGCGAGCTGCTTTGCGTCCTTGATCGTCTGGTCGATGTCGTCGGCCCGGTTGGCGAACTTGTGGGTCACCTCAGCGATATCGGCGGCGGCCTTGTCGGCGCTCTCGCTGGCCTTTTGGATGTTGGCGAGCGCCGAGCGCACTTGTGCGGGATCGATACCGTCGATCACGTTGTCGACCTTGGCCAGCGTGCCTTGCGTCCGTTTGGCGAAGTCGTTGACCGATCCCACGGCTGTATCGACGTTCTTGATCACGCCGTCGAGCTGCTTCGACGTCTCCTTGAGGTTACCGGTTACCGCGTCGACATTGGCGACGATGCTCTTGATCTTGTCCTTGTCGACGGCGTTGAGAAGGCC
>NZ_RZQI01000974.1:0-2137 GCF_003998335.1 Mesorhizobium sp. M7A.F.Ca.CA.002.05.1.1
CCTGGCGAAACGCGGCCGCCTCGCCTCGGCCGTCCTGATTGCTGCGGTCGTGCTGTTCTCCTGTATCACGGCCTACGCGGCCGACCTGCCGGCGCTGACCGGCCGCGTCGTCGACAATGCCGGCATCATCGATGCCGCGACCAAGGCGGCGCTGACGCGGAAGCTCGCCGACTTCGAGACAAAAGGTTCCGACCAGATCGTCGTGGCGACGATCCCCAGCCTCGATGGCGAGGAGATCGAGCCCTACGCCAACCGCCTGTTCCGCTTCTGGAAACTTGGCCAGGCGGGCGAGAACAATGGCGTGCTCCTGCTGGTTGCCCCGAACGACCGCAAGATGCGCATCGAGGTCGGTTATGGGCTGGAAGGTACGCTGACCGACCTGCATACCAAGCTCATCATCGAAAACGACATGGTGCCGGCCTTCCGCGCCGGCGACTTCTCCGGCGGCATCAGCAAAGCCGTCGATGACATGGTCATGGTGCTGGAAGGCAATCCGGAGGAGCTGGAAGCGCGAGGCAAGCGCAATCCCGCCGATGACGGCACGTCCATCGATCCGATCGTTGCCGTGTTCCTGATCCTGTGGGCGACGATGTTTTTCGGCGGGTTGGCGATGGCGTTCCTGCCGCCGATGTTGGGCACGAAGCTGTCGCCGGGCGTGTACAGATGGCTGGGCATGACGTTTCGTTACGGCCGTGGGCCGAGCGGGTACTCGGGCAGCAGTGGCTGGACAACGGGTTCGTCTTCGGGCGGCTGGTCGTCGGGGAGCTCCGGTGGTGGCTGGTCTTCGGGATCAAGCGGCGGTGGCGGGTTTTCCGGTGGCGGCGGCTCATCGGGTGGTGGCGGTTCTTCAGGAAGCTGGTGAGACATATCATGGCAACACGACCAATCAGCCCGCAGGATCATGAGCGCATCGCAACCACGATCCGCGCCGCCGAGGAGAAAACCGACGGCGAGATCTACTGCGTCGTGGCGCATGCCAGCGACGGCTATTTCTTCCCGGCCGCCTTCATGGCGACCGTGTGCATGCTGATCGTCAGCCTGGCGGTCGGCTACGGTCTGGAGGCCTGGTGGCTGTCGATCCGGCTGCCGCATTTCGTCCTCGCCCAGCTCCTGGCGCTTGCCTGCGTGCTGGCCTTGTTGTGGGCGCTGCCCGGCCTGCGCATCCATCTGGTGCCGAGGCGGCTGCGCTACCAGGCGGCGCACGCCAACGCGAGCAAGCAGTTCCTTGCCCGCAACGTCCACCGCACCACGGCGCGCACCGGCGTGCTGGTCTTCGTCTCGATCGCTGAACGCTACGCCGAAGTGGTTGCCGATTCGGGCATCGACGCCAAGGTCGGCCAGCATGTCTGGGACGGTGTCGTGCGCGACCTTACCGCGCATGCCGGCGACGACCGGCTTGCCGACGGCTTCGTCAAGGCGATCGAGCAGGTGGGTGCGGTGCTGGCCGAGCATTTCCCGGTCACGGTGGGCGACAGCAACGAACTTGACGACCATCTCGTCGAAATCTGAAAGCCCGCCTGCAAACGCTACTCAGCCGGACGCCTGACGCGGTTTTCTGCGCTTCCGGCTTTCGCCGACCGAAGCACTCACTCATAAGCGGCCTTGGCAGGCAGGCTTCGGCCGGCGTAGGCCGGTGCTCACGTGCAAAACAACGCTCCTCTCCGGTTCTCGAAGGCCACGCCATCCGCCTCGGCTGAGCGCGTTTTCAAGCAGGCTTTGCCTGATCTCATCAGTGCCATGATCGCCTGTGAGAAAGCAGCCGGCGGGCCGCCGGGACTCTTGCAATCGGGCGATGCGGGTTTATGGTTAACAAATCATGAATACGCTGACGATCGACATCCGGAAAGCCGACCCGCGCGATGCCAGTGCCATCGCCGAGGTGCATCTGGAGGCCTGGCGCGGCGCCTATTCCGGCATCATTCCGCACCGCACCCTGACATCGATGATCAACCGTCGAGGTGCCGACTGGTGGGCGAATGCGATTCGCCGCGCCGCCACTGTTCTGGTGGTCGAGATCGGCGGAAAGATCGCCGGCTATGCGACGATCGGCAAGAACCGCGCCCGTGAACTCAGGCAGCAAGGCGAAATCTACGAATTGTACCTGCGGCCGGAATATCAGGGCATCGGGCTCGGCAGC
>NZ_RZQI01000975.1:0-2136 GCF_003998335.1 Mesorhizobium sp. M7A.F.Ca.CA.002.05.1.1
CCCGAAATCACCGAGGATGACGCCCGCCACGCCATGAAGATGGGTTTTGGCGGCAAGATGGCCATCCACCCGAGGCAGATCGAGCCGATTCGCAGTGGCTTTCGCCCGAGCGATAATGACATCACATGGGCACGAGACATCGTCGGCGCAGCCTCGTCCGGCGAAGCTAGCCAGGTGAACGGCGAAATGGTGGATCGGCCGGTCATCGAGCGCGCAAGGCAGGTCCTGCGCCGGGCCGCTTTGGTCTAAAGGGCATGCAGGGGAGGAGCAACGGATGAGCCTGGACACCGCCGATTGGCCAACCGCCAGGCTCTGCGCCTTCATTGCCGAACTCGACTTCGAACAGATCCCGCCGCGCGTCGTTCATTTCGCGCAAGGATTGATGATCGACTGGCTCGGCTCGGCGCTGGCCGGCAAGGGCGCGCACCAGGTCGAGATGATCGACGGTTTTGCGCGTGCCATGGGGCCGGCGGACGGCCCAAGCACCATCATCCCGACGCGGCGGCGCACAAGCCCCTACTTCGCAGCGATGGTCAATGCGGCGGCCTCCCATGTCGTGGAACAGGACGACGTTCACAACGGCTCGGTCTTTCACCCGGCGGCGGTGATCTTTCCGGCCGTTTTGGCGGTTGCGGAGGCTGAGGAGAAGACCGGCCGCGAAGTCCTGACTGCCTGCATCGCCGGCTATGAAGTGGGCATTCGAGTGGGAGAATTCCTCGGACGCTCGCACTACGAGATATTCCACACCACCGGCACGGCTGGCGCAGTGGCAGCAGCCGCGGCGGTCGGCAGGTTGATCGGGTTGGACGCAGCCGGGCTCAACCATGCTGTCGGCTCGGCCGGTACGCAGGCGGCAGGTCTCTGGGAATTTCTGCGTGACGCTGCCGATTCCAAGCAACTCCATACCGCGCGAGCGGCCGCCAACGGTCTGTTCGCTGCCTATCTGGCGCGCGATGGCTTCAAGGGCGCCGCGCGGATCCTCGAAGGCCAGCAAGGAATGGCTGCCGGCATGTCCAGCGACGCCGATCCGGCCCGCCTGACGGACGGGCTCGGCAGCCGTTGGGCAACCGAGGAGACCTCCTTCAAATGGCACGCAGCCTGCCGGCACACTCATCCGGCCGCCGACGCGCTGCAGTCTCTCATGCGCCGCGAAGGGCTCGGTCCGGACGACATCACCGGCGTGGTGACCCATGTCCATCAGGGAGCCATCGATGTCCTGGGCGCGGTGGTCACTCCGCAAACCGTCCACCCAGGCGAAGTTCTCCATGGGCACGGTTTTGGGGCTGATCGCTGTTCACGGCGTCGCCGACCTCGACGCGTTCGAACACCACGCGCTTGCCGACGCCCGCGTCGCACGCTTCCGCGCGAAGGTGCGGATGGAACTCGACGCCGAGGTCGACACCCTTTATCCCAAGCAGTGGGTCGGCAAGGTGAGCGTCACGACGGTTGACGGCCGCAAATTCAATGCCCGCGTCGACGAGCCCAAGGGAGATCCCGGCAACACCCTTTCGAAACAGGAACTGGAAGCCAAGGCCATACGTCTTGCCGAATTTCGAGGCGGGGCCACCGCTGACGAGATGCGTCGCTGCATAGCCCGCATCTGGAGGCTCGGTCAGCCCGGGAGCACGGCGCACATATTTGCTGAGAGTTAGCCCGCTATCGCGCCGAAGGACTGCACCCGCCCGAAACGGATGGAACGAGCGCATTGCGGGCAGTTCGATTCCTTTCGCGCCGCCCCGTGTTGTAAAGCAGTTTGATCGGCAGTCCTCGGGAGCCCATTATAAATCAATGAATTCAAGGAGATCGACGGATTCGTCAACCTGATTTGGCTAACCGAGGCAAATAAAACACGATACCTTATTGATAAATAAGATAATGGTGGGCCCGGAGGATGTTTGGAAAATAAATCAAATCAAGCGGTTAGAGGTCGGTGGGACCGCGCAGCATTCAAATCTGTTCCAATGTTTTTCAATGTTTTTGTCCCACCACATGACGCCCGTAGGATCCAGAGCGACCTGGGTTCAGCTGCACGAACTCTGATGCCGACAAGGTCAAAGTTGCACCAAAAGCGGTTCTCCCTCAGGCCATCTCTAAATGTCGGGTTTGGGGCCGGAAGGAGACTGGCAGGTTCTGGAA
>NZ_RZQI01000976.1:0-2134 GCF_003998335.1 Mesorhizobium sp. M7A.F.Ca.CA.002.05.1.1
CATTCCAGGTGAGGAATTTGGGATCGCCCGAGATCAGCCGATCCGGCGTCGGCGCGCCCTGTTCGGCGTCGACAGTGTCGACGCCGATGGCAAGAAATTTTGACTCGCTCATGATCGGTCAGACCTTGGCTAGCGCCTGTTCGAGGTCGGCGACGATGTCGTTGACGTCCTCGATGCCAATCGAAAGCCGCACCGTGTCCGGTCCTGCGCCGGCCTTGACCTTCTGCTCGTCGGAAAGCTGGCGGTGCGTGGTCGAGGCCGGGTGGATGACCAGCGACTTGGTGTCGCCGACATTGGCCAGGTGCGAGAACAGCTCGAGCGCCTCGACAAATTTCACGCCGGCGTCATAGCCGCCCTTGAGAGCGAAGGTGAACACGGCACCGGCGCCCTGCGGCGAGTATTTCTTCTGCAGCGCATTGTTCTTATCGGTCGGCAGGCCTGGATAGTTCACCGACGCGACCTTGGGGTGGTTGGACAGCCAGGCGGCGACCGTCACGGCGTTGTCGCAGTGGCGCTGCATGCGAAGCGGCAAGGTCTCCAGGCCGGTCAAGATGAGGAAGGCGTTGAAGGGCGAGATCGCCGGACCGAGATCGCGCAGGCCGAGCACGCGCGCGGCAATGGCGAAAGCGAAATTGCCGAAGGTTTCGTGCAGGACAAGACCGCCATATTCGGGGCGCGGTTCCGACAGCATCGGGTATTTGCCCGACTTCGACCAGTCGAAGGTGCCGCCGTCGACGATGGCGCCACCGATCGAATTGCCGTGGCCACCGATGAACTTGGTCAGCGAATGGACGACTATGTCGGCGCCATGCTCGATCGGCCGGATCAGGTAGGGCGAAGCCAGCGTGTTGTCGACGATCAGCGGCAGGCCATGCTTGCGCGCGATGTCGCCGATCTTCTCGATATCGACGAAGGTGCCGCCCGGATTGGCCAGGCTCTCGATGAAGATCGCCTTGGTCCTGTCGTCGATCTGGCTCTCGAAGGTCGAGATGTCGTTGGTGTCGGCCCAGCGCACCTCCCAGCCATAATTCTTGAAGGCATGGCCGAACTGGTTGATCGAACCGCCATAAAGCTTGTTGGCGGCAACGAAATTGTCGCCCGGCTGCATCAGATTGTGGAACACGATCACCTGCGCGGCGTGGCCGGAAGCGACCGCGAGTGCCGCCGTGCCACCTTCGAGGGCCGCCATGCGCTCTTCCAGCACCGCCTGCGTCGGATTCATGATGCGGGTGTAGATGTTGCCGAAGGCCTTCAGCCCGAACAGCGACGCGGCATGGTCGGCATCGTCGAAGACGAAGGAGGTCGTCTGGTAGATCGGCGTGGCACGCGCGCCGGTCGCCGGATCGGGCTTGGCACCGGCATGGACGGCGAGCGTGTTGAAACCTGGCGTGCGGGTCACTGAAAACCTCCCTTTTGAAACTCTTGAAATCGCCGGGCATTCTTGGCGAAGCATGAGCGCGAATGCAAAGAAGAAAATGCCCTTCGGCGAACGATCTGCGGCCGAGGCCCGAGAAAATGCACTGGTCTAAGGAATAATTTTGCGCCCAAGGCGCATTGCGCATCAGGCCTTGCTTTTGGTGCACGTCGTTATCCCAAAACCGCCGCGCACTTTTAGCGACGTGTCCTACTTCTGGCGCACGCCAAAACTCTGGAATCCCGACCGCATCAGCGGCTTCTTCGACGACAGCACACCGGAATTGACGCCGGTCCAGCCGATCTCGCCGGACAGCTTGCCGTATTCGATCTTGGGGCAGCGGTTCATCACCACCTTGATGCCGGCGGCCTCGGCGCGCGCGGCGGCCTCGTCATGGCGAACGCCAAGCTGCATCCAGATGACTTTCGGCAAGGGATCGAGCCGCAACGCCTCGTCGACGATGCCGGGCACCGCCGCCGGCGCGCGAAAGACATCGACCATGTCGATCGGCTCGGGAATATCGGCGAGCCTCGCATAGGTCATCCGGCCGAGGATCTCCTTGCCGGCCTGGCCAGGATTGATCGGAAACACCGAAAATCCCTTGGCCAGCAGATATTTCAGCACGAAATAGCTTGGCCGCACATCGTTGGCGGACGCGCCGACCATGGCGATGGTCTTCACCGAATTGAGGATGCCGGCGATGTAGGTGTTGTCGTAGCT
>NZ_RZQI01000977.1:0-2134 GCF_003998335.1 Mesorhizobium sp. M7A.F.Ca.CA.002.05.1.1
AGACGATGATGTTGCCGACCACGGCCGAACAGCTGTCCTTGCCACATAAGGCATCGTTCATGTCAACGACACGGACCCCCGGCAATGCCCCTGCGGCGAGGGCGAAGACATCGCTCGTCTCCACCTCCTGTCGCGCGTTGACGCATTTGTCGGCATCGGCGGCCAGGCAATCACCGGGATCGAACTTGACGAAAGGCGTGTTCCGAATGGCGATAATACGCACGCCCGTTCTGTTCAAGTCGCTCCAGATGCTGCGCAAACCGTCGATCATTGCCGGCTCCGGTGTGTCGGAATAGCGAGACTGGCTGGTGAACATCAGGTCTGGCCGCAATTTCCTGATCTCGGCGCGAACGTTGTCGCGCCATGTTGCGCAGGCCTCATACGGCTTACCTTCATCCGTCACCGCGGCAAGGGTGAAAGGGCATGCAGCCTTGGTGAAGGTGACCAATTTCCACTTGCGGTCCCTGGCAATCTTGTCGATGGCCGGGATCCATTGTGCTGCGTGTGAATCGCCTGCGACGACAATGGTTCTGGTTCCCTGGGGATCGCCGAGCTGGCAGCCCACAGCTTGCGTGCTGTCCTGCTCCTGATGGCATTTCAGTCGATAGACGATCGGTACGTCACGCCTGAGTTTGCCGAGGGATGGCAGCAGTTGCACGTCGCGCGGAACCGAAGCGTTGGCAAGAAGCGCTGCCGGCCCTGGATAATTCGGTGTCCCGATCAGGCTGATATCGACGTCTTTCCTGTCGAGCGCATAGCCGAGCCCACCCGACATCATCACGCAGACGGCAACGGCGGCAGTGGCATAGGCCAGAGGTTTCCGTTCCGTATCCGACCGCGGCTGCCGGTAGCGCTGTTCGACATATCGGTAGGAAAGATCCGAGATTGCCAGCGTCAGGGCGATCAGCACGAGACCTGCAAGGAGCCCGGCCGCGGGGCGATGCGCCGAATAGAAAACAACCAGCGGCCAATGCCAGAGGTAGATCGAATACGACCGGTCGCCGACATAGCAAAGGATGCTGGCATCAAGTCCGCGAACCGGCCCAGTTTGATGCCGCCGGCGGCAATGATGAGCACCGTCCCCAAGGTCGGCAGCAAGGCAAGAGCGCCAGGAAATGACGTCGAGGCGGAAAAGAAAAGCGCTGAAAACCCGATGGCGCCAATACCGGTCATCGCCATTGCGGCGCGCAATGGCAGCCCTGCCCTGAACCGATGGACCGTCAGCGCCAGCAGGCCACCGAGCGCCAGCTCCCACAGACGGGTATGGGTTACGAAATAAGCGGCGGCCGGATCGCTCCGGGTGATGACAACCGAGCTGATCAGCGATCCGGCAAAAACCGCGGTCAGCCCCACGAGGAATACGTCTTTCGCTGGCCGCCCGAGACGGCGCGCCAGCCAAAGGCCTGCCACCATCAGCAATGGCCAGACGATATAGAACTGCTCCTCGATGGATAGAGACCAGTAATGTTGTACCGGGCTCGCCGCCTCCTCGGCGCCGAGATAGTCGACCGCCTGCCAGGCAAGCCGCCAGTTCTGCACATAGAGCGCACTGGCAGCGACCTGGATTGCCGTCTCTTCCCAACGTGCCATGGACAGGAAGACCAGCGTTCCGGCGAGCGTGGCAAGAAGGGCCAGGATCGCAGTCGGCAGCAGTCGCCGCACTCGCCGCGAATAAAAGGCCATCAGCGAGATGCGGCCGTCGCGCAGCGCCATGCGGGCAAGCAGACCGGTGATGAGATAGCCCGAGATGACGAAGAACACATCGACCCCGACATACCCGCCAGGAAGAACCGCGGGCCAGATGTGGAAAACCACCACCAGGGCAACGGCTATGCCACGCAGCCCCTGGATTTCAGGCCGCAATGCAACAGGCCCCTCAGCGTTTTCTGTCAACACCACCCGCCTCAGACCTGATTTCAGATCGGCTCGAACTTCACATCCGGCTGGTCGGGACCGCCGGCTTGCCGCAACAGCGCGAGAATGTGTTCGCTCCTGTCAACCTGCTGTCGCCTCCAGTTCGAGGCGTTAGTCACGTGCAGCCAGCCATCGACCACCATGAAAAAATCCTCGGATTGATCATGTCCCGCGCCGAAGCGAAGCGATTTGTTTTCGGCGAACCGAACCAGCGCCGGAT
>NZ_RZQI01000978.1:0-2131 GCF_003998335.1 Mesorhizobium sp. M7A.F.Ca.CA.002.05.1.1
ACAGCGAGGTGTATTCCAGCCGCGCGAGGACCGAAGCCGGCGTGCGCTTCATGCCTTCGAACAGAAGATATTGTGCCAGGCCGCCGAGTGCGCCGACGCTGGCAAGGAGCAGCAACTGAGCCCCGTCCGGTGTCCGCCACAACAACAATGCCGGCACCGCCGAAAACAGCAGGAAATAGAAATTGTTGAGCAGGAGCTGGATCATCGAGCACTCGGCAAGGGCGGTCTTGCGCAAGAGCACGATGGCGATGCCCCACAAGAAGGCCGCCGCCAGCACCAGCAGCACCGGCACGGACAGGCCGAGATGGGTCGGATCGCAAGCGACGAACACGCCGGCAAAGCCGATCAGCACCGCCAGCCAGCGCAGCATCGGCACCTTTTCGCCGAGCAGGAACACTGAAAGCACTGTGACGATGATCGGGGCCGCATAATAGACGGTGGTCAGCTCGGCGAGCTGCAGGCTGCGCGCGGCGTTGTAGTAACACAGCCACGCAGCAAGCGTGAAGGCACTGCGCACCAGCATCGGCCGCACGATCGGCGAGCGCATCGTGTCGGCAAACAACTGTCGTCCGCCGATCGCCGCGCACGCGCCCAGAATGGCAATGCTGCGGAAGAACATGATCTGCCAGACGCTCATGCCGACGACCAACAGCTTGATCGAGGCATCCTGTGTCGAAAACAGCAAATAGGCAGCACCGGTCAGCAGGATGCCTGCAAGCACCCGCTCGCGTGTTTCGAGAATGGCGATATCGGCCATAAGGCGCGTGGGACCAAATTGCCGGAGCGGCAGAATGCTGTGAGGAGCGACACGAGGAGCTGTGAATTCAGTTCCCTCGGCACCAAGCTATAAGGGCGAAAATCGCTGCGGCGCTACGCCAGCCCGCTGGTTATGTTGGGGCAGGGGGCCATGCCGAGCTGCACTGTCGCCAAGCCTACTGCGTCGCCTGGTAAAGCTCCGAAGCGGCTTCTTTCAGCGCGCGTCGGCCGTCGGACCTGAAATACATCATGTGCCCGCCCTCGACGACATCGAGACGGATAGGCTTGGCATCGGCGAGCGATGGGATCTGGTTCACCAGGTAGCGCGAGGCGAGGTAAGGCGTGACCAGGTCGGTGTAGCCGTTGACGATCACGACACCAAGCGAAGGGTTCAGTGAGCGTGCGCGCTGCAGATCGTCCATCACTCCGGCATAGCCTTGCCGCGAGGCGCTGGTCCCGTAATCCCATTTGTGGCTGATTTCGCCATTGAGCAGCCGATAGCTGACATCGGTGCGGAAACTCAATTCGTCACGGATGTAGCCGACGAAAGCCGACGTCAGCGCCGGCACGCTGCGGTCGAGCACCGGATCCGGGCCGGCGATGCGGGCGCTCTCAGGCGCGATATCGGCTGTGCCGATCGTGGCGTCATAGGGGCTGAGCACCTTGCCGCTGGCACGGGCGAACTCCCTTGCGAACAGGCTGGTGGGGATGCGAGCGGAGTTCCGTTGCACCAAATCGAGTGGCAGGCCGGTGATCTCAGCGACGCGCTGGCTCGCCAGCCGCCTGCCTTGCTCCAGTCCGCTGGTGATTGCCGTAAGGTAATCGCCCATCGCATAATGTTCGACTTCGGCCAGCTTCTCCCGCAATGCATCGCCGCTGACGCCTTCGGTGCG
The DNA here is from genome assembly GCF_003998335.1 of Mesorhizobium sp. M7A.F.Ca.CA.002.05.1.1. Taxonomy (NCBI): domain Bacteria; kingdom Pseudomonadati; phylum Pseudomonadota; class Alphaproteobacteria; order Hyphomicrobiales; family Phyllobacteriaceae; genus Mesorhizobium; species Mesorhizobium sp. M7A.F.Ca.CA.002.05.1.1. The sequence goes on from NZ_RZQI01000978.1 coordinate 1,650, forward strand.
TAGCCGCACCGCCGCCAGTGACGGCAGTTCGAGCGCCCAATGCAGCGGCTCGAATTCGTCGGGCTGCACCAGCGTGAACTCCAGCGCTGGCGAGATCAGCACGATGCCGCTCGGACTGACGCCGATATCTTCCTGCAATGTCCTGGCGAGCAGCGCCGCGCGGAACCCGCCATAGCTTTCGCCGGCGAGGAACAGCGGCGACCCGGTGCGGCCGTTCTGCGCGAGATAGAGCCGGATGAAGGCGCCAATCGAGCTGGCATCCTGGTTGACGCCCCAGAAATCGCGCGTGTCCTGCCCCGGTGCCTCGCGGCTGTAGCCGGTCCCCACCGGATCGACGAAGACGAGATCCGTCATGTCGAGCCAGCTGTCCGGATTGTCGATCAGTCTTTGCGGTGAGGGCAGGAGTTCGCCATCGGCTCCCGTCGCGATTATCCGTGGACCGAGTGCGCCGAGATGCAGATAGGCGGACGCTGCTCCAGGGC
>NZ_RZQI01000979.1:0-2118 GCF_003998335.1 Mesorhizobium sp. M7A.F.Ca.CA.002.05.1.1
ATGCGGAGGTCGGCGACGATGGCTGTCCCCCCGCCGATGGTTTCGGTGACGCTGTGGGCGTGCGAGCGCTCCTGCCGTGCCGCATTCGGGCCGCTGCCGGAATGCGAGACGCTGGCCAGCGGGGCCGACAAGGCACCACTCTCCTCTAAGCCATAGACCGCCACCGCGCGATCCGGACCGCCCTCGCCCATGCCGTAATTGGCGACCAGCAGTTTTGTCCCGTCGCGGGTGATGGTGTTGTGGGCGGTGATGCTGCCCAGCGATGGCTGCTTGTTCAGATAGGTGAGCGCGCCCGAGGCACGATCGAAGCTGTAGGCGGAGACAGTTCCCTCGCGCCAGGTGAAGACTTCCGAATTGGCGTAGACGTGTGAACCGTCCGGCGTCACCGAGAAGAAGGTTGGATTGTCGACGTCATCGGCTTCAGCCAGTTTTCGGGTTTCCAGCGTTTCCTCGTCAAAGCTGTAGACGCCGAGACCGACGCCCCGAGCGCCCTGAAAATACGGCGCCTCGCGATTCAGGCTGCCGACAAAGACCAGACAATCCTTGCGCATGATTTTCCTCCCTGCCCGCCTGCGCTTCGGCGCGCGGGAGCAGCCAAAATTTCGCCTGTTCACGCTTGCAACGCAACCCCATATGTGAAAATACTATTTACAAAAGAAGATTGACGGGAGGAGACGTCTTGCATTCAGGCGCCTTGATGCGTGTTCAAATGGTTGCGCGGTCCCTTCGGCAGGACTGGCGGATTCGGTCATGAACGATTTCGCATCCACCGTCGGTGTCGCCTCGACGCATCCCAAGAACATGCCGGCGGATCATGCCGCGCTGCCGGTATGGAACGCCGAAAACTGGTTCTATGAGGATTGGCCGGTCGGGCAGAAGATCCGCTCGTTGCGACGGACCATGGCCGAAGGCGACAGCCATTTGTTCAACACGCTGGTGCTCGACATCCACCCCTATGTGCAGGACCAGATGTTTGCCGAGAGCGAAGGCATTTTCGGCAAGCGGCTGATCGCCGGCGCCTTCGTCTTCTCGGCTGGCCTGGGACTGGTCGCCACCAACTGCGTCAACGCCTTTTCCTATGGCTACGACAAGCTCCGCTTCATAAAACCCGTCTTCATTGGCGACACGATCTATTCGATCCGCTCCAATCTCGACAAGAAGCCCCGCTACCAGGAGATGGGGCTGATCCGCGCCAGCTACGAGGTGTTCAAGGGCGAAGGCGAGCTGGTTCTCTATTGCGAGCATCTGCAGACGGTGAAGTACCGCAACCCGGCCGACTTCGTCGGCAAGACGGAGAAATAACGATGCCGGCAGCAGCCGAATTGCCGCTCGCCGGTCTCGTCGTCGTCGACATGAGCCAGTTCCTGTCCGGGCCTTATTGCTCGCTGAGGCTGCTCGATCTCGGCGCGCGCGTCATCAAGATCGAGCGCCCGGATGGCGGCGACCTGTCGCGCCGGCTCTATCTCAGCGACACCGAGATCGGCGGCGATTCCACCATCTTCCATGCCATCAACCGGGCCAAGGAAAGTCTTGCCATCGACCTCAAGAACGAGGCCGACCTCGAGGCGCTGCGCGGCCTTCTGGCCAAGGCCGACGTGCTGATCCAGAATTTCCGGCCGGGCGTCATCGAACGGCTCGGCCTGGACTACGAGGCGGTCCGCAAGATCAATCCACGCCTGGTCTATGCCTCGATCAGCGGCTATGGTGAGGACGGCCCGTGGGTCAAACGCCCGGGCCAGGATCTCCTGGCGCAGGCGCGTTCCGGCGTGATGTGGTTGAACGGCGACGAGGACCAGGGGCCGGTGCCATTCGGCCTCGCCATCGGCGACATGCTGGCCGGTGCGGCCTGTGCGCAGGGCATTCTGGCCGCACTGGTGCGGCGCGGTATCACCGGTCAGGGCAGCCACATCGAAACCAGCCTGCTGGAAGCGCTTGTCGATTTCCAGTTCGAGGTGCTGACCACGCATCTCAATGACGGCCGCCGGCTGCCCAGGCGCTCCAGTTTCCGCAGTGCGCATGCCTATCTGTCGGCGCCTTACGGTGTCTATCCGGCCAAGGACGGCTACCTCGCCATCGCCATGACGCCGATCCCCAAGCTGGCCGATCTCTTGTCTGTCT
>NZ_RZQI01000980.1:0-2116 GCF_003998335.1 Mesorhizobium sp. M7A.F.Ca.CA.002.05.1.1
GGCCGGTGGTCAGAATTACGCCGAAGGTCGCCAGCGACAACGCCGGGCCGGCTGCCTGCCGCAAGGCGTTGAGCGGCGTGCCGAAGCCGGAATCGAACAGGATGGCGGCCAGCGCCAGTGAGCCGGCAAAATAAGCGATGCGGGCGTTGTCGAACTGGATGCCGAGTCCGTCGGTGCCGGTGGCGAGGCCAATGCAGAGAAACAGGAGCAGAAGAGGAGCGCCGAAGCGGAAGGCGATCAGGCTCGAAAACGCGGCGGCGACGACAAGCGCTGTGCCGACCAGCGTGACGAGATAGATCGCATGCTCCATCCTGAAATCAGCCCCTCAAATTCGTCTGTCTCCTGCTTTGCGAGAGAGTGGGGCGAAGACGTGACCAGTGCAAGGCGGCAGGGTGGCTTTTTGGCCTATGCCGCTGATTTTCGGATGTTTTGGCGCGCAGGACACAAATTGGGAAGGCGCAAGCTGCGCTCATGAAAAACGCCCGGGCAAAGCCGGGCGTTCCAAGTCTCGAAAAGAGAGCTTGTGATCAGGCGATGGTCTTGCCGAAGGCGACCGATGTGTCGCCCATGCGGTTGGAGAAACCCCATTCATTGTCGTACCAGGACAGCACCGACACGAAGTTGCCGTCCATCACCTTGGTCTGGTCGAGCGCCATGATCGAGGAGCGCGGATCGTGGTTGAAGTCGATCGACACGTTCGGATGATGGGTGACGCCGAGAATGCCCTTGAGCTTGCCGTTGGAGGCGGCGATCACCGCGTCGTTGATCTCCTGCACCGTGGTCGACCGCTTGGCGATGAACTTGAAGTCGACGACCGAGACGTTCGGGGTCGGCACGCGGATCGAGATGCCGTCGAGCTTGCCCTTGAGGTCGGGCAGCACCAGCCCGATCGCCTTGGCGGCACCCGTCGAGGTCGGGATCTGCGACAGGGCAGCGGCGCGGGCGCGGTAGAGATCCTTGTGCATGGTGTCCAGCGTCGGCTGGTCGCCGGTGTAGGAATGGATCGTCGTCATCATGCCTTTTTCGATGCCGACCGTCTCATGCAGCACGGCTGCCAGCGGCGCCAGGCAGTTGGTGGTGCAGGAGGCATTCGAGATGACGATATGATCCTTGGTCAACTGGTCGTGGTTGATGCCGTAGACGACGGTGAGGTCGGCGCCTTCGGCAGGGGCCGAAACGATGACGCGCTTGGCGCCGGCGGTCAGGTGTGCCGCTGCCTTGTCACGGGCGGTGAAGATGCCGGTGCATTCGAGCGCGATGTCGATGCCGAGTTCCTTCCACGGTAGCTGCGTCGGATCCTTGATCGCGGTGACCTTGAACGTTTCCTTGCCGACGGTGATCTGATCGCCGGAAACCGAGACTTCATGCGGGAAGCGGCCATGCACGCTGTCATAGCGCAACAGATGCGCATTGGTCTCGACCGGGCCGAGGTCGTTGACGGCGACGACGTCGATGTCCTTGCGGCCGGATTCATGGATGGCGCGCAGGATGTTGCGGCCGATGCGGCCAAATCCGTTGATGGCAACTCTGACGGTCATAATTCTCTCCCTGGGAGTTGGAGGGCGGACGAGGGGTCCGCAGTTTCATAGCGGCGGAAGCAGAAAGAATCCAGCCGCAGCGACGTGGATTTAAATCGATTAAGTTGGGTCAGCCCGGCGAAACCGCCTTATCGCGATTTCGCCGAACCTTGAACCTACTTTGTATGCAGGCGGGCTTCCGCCGCCTTGGCCGCGGCTTCGGCGGTAATGCCGAAATGCGGATAGAGTTGCTCGATCGTGCCCGAGGCGCCGAAGCCTGTCATGCCGACGAAGATGCCGTCGGAGCCGATCAGATGATCCCAACCCTGGCGTATGCCGGCCTCGATCGCCATCTTGATCGGCGCGTTGCCGATCGTTTTCTTGCGGTAGTCGTCGCTCTGCTGGTCGAACAGTTCGAAGCAGGGCACCGAGACGACGCGGGTGGGATGGCCGTGCTTTTCCAGCAGGTCGCGCGCGCCGAGCGCGATCTCGACCTCGGAGCCGGTGGCGAAGATCGTCACCGCCGCTTCACTGCTGGCGGCAGCCAGCTCATAGGCACCCTGGCTGCTCAGGTTCCTGGCAACGAATTCGTCGCGTAC
>NZ_RZQI01000097.1:0-11305 GCF_003998335.1 Mesorhizobium sp. M7A.F.Ca.CA.002.05.1.1
GCTGTACGCCGCCGTTACACGGCTCCGGCCACAGCCCCGGAGTGACACTCGAGAGCCAAGGCGATTAAGCTATCGCTGCATGCGAAAACTTTTTCAGTCGGACAACGCCGCCACCGCGACAATTTCGATGACGATGTCGGCTTGTGAAGCCCCTCCTCTCAGAGCTCTTGACCCTCAGCCTATCAAATCATCTATTCTGATCGGCAGATCGCGAATGCGCTTGCCGGTGGCATGATAGACGGCACTCGCCACGGCGGCAGCCGTTCCGACATTGCCGAGTTCGCCCAAGCCCTTGACGCCGGCAGGATTGACCTGGTGGTCGACTTCGGGGACTAGGATAACGTCGACCTGTTTGATGTCGGCGTTGACCGGCACGAGATAGTCCTGCAGGTCGCGATTGACGTAGCGCGCGTGTCGCTGATCGATTTCCGTGGCCTCGTGCAACGCCTGGCCGATGCCCCAGATCATGCCACCCATCAACTGGCTGCGCGCGGTGCGCGTGTTCATGATGCGCCCGGCAGCGAAGGCTCCGACAATGCGTGGCACCCGGATTTCGCGTGTATAGCTGTTGATGCGCACTTCGACGAACTCGGCGCCAAAGGCATATTTGACCGAATCTTCGTCGTTCTCTCCACCATGAAACTCCGATTGTCCGGCATAGAGTTTGCTGAGGGCTTCAGGCGAAGAACCCTTCGGCGCAAACTCGGCATATTCTTCGATGGCGCCGACCTGCATGGCCTTGAACACATCGGCCAGCTTGGCGGACTTGCCGGTCTCGGCAACGACCTCTTCGTCCTTCAAATCCAGCTTCGCATTGGCCGAACCTGCCAGCGGAGCCCCCTTGCCCGCAGCGGCGGCAAACAGTTTTTCGCGTATCGCGTCGCAGGCTTTCATGACTGCGGAGCAGACGCTGGCGGTCGAGATCGATCCGCCTGACACCGGAGCCGGCGGCAAGGCACTGTCGCCCATCTCGACGCTGATCTTGTCCATGCCAACCCCCAGCCTTTCGGCCGCCATCTGGCCGGCGATGGTGCGAACGCCGGTGCCGATTTCATGCGAGCCGCACTGGACCCGAACCTCGCCATCGGCGGTGAGACGAACCCGGGCCGCGCAAGGCGCGGCGGCTGTCGGATAGATTGCCGTCGCACAGCCCATCCCGACCAGCCAATCGCCGTCGCGCATCGAGCCGACCGTGGGATCGCGTTTCGACCAGCCAAAGGCCTCGGACGCCTGGTCATAGCACTTGATGAGTGAGCGGCTGGAAAATGGCTTGCCTCCGATCGGCTCCTTCTCCGGTTCATTGATGCGACGAAACTCGACAGGATCCATGCCGAGGGCCACGGCCATTTCGTCCATGGCGTTTTCCAGCGCGTAGACATAAGGCGTCTCCGGCGGCGATCGCATGTAGCCAGGAGTGTTGCGGTCGGCATGAACCAGCGAAACATGCGTCAGAACGGAGCCGTAATTGTACATGCGCGCGGTGGCTGACGTGCCGCCGACGACATAAGGGTCAGGGCGTGACGTCACCTCCCAGGCCTCATGTCCGAACGCCGTGATGCGGCCGTCCTTGCCGGCGCCCATGCGGATCCGATGCCGCGTTTCGGCTCGATAGGTCTGCGTACCGAAGGCTTGCATGCGATTGACGACGCAGCGAACCGGCCGGCCGATGCGCCGCGCCGCGACGGCAACGATCGCAGTGCGTGCCGTCATCGGCCCCTTGGAGCCGAAGGCGCCGCCGATATAGGGACTGACGATCCGCACATTGGCCGGATCGAGCTTCAATTGGCGTGCCAGTTCCACCTTCCAGCCCGTAACATTCTGGCTGGGCTCGTGGATCGTCAACTGGTCGCCCTGCCATATGGCTGTGGTCGAAAACAGCTCGATCGGATTATGATGCTGGGTCGGCGTCGAATACTTTTCGTCGATCTTCACCGTCGCATCCGCCCAGGCGGCGTCGAAGTCACCGGCCTTCGCATCCTCCTTGAACATCGGGCTTTTGCCGGCAGCCGGTTCCATCTTCACGCCCTTGGAATCAAAGCTGGCGCTGGGCCGTTCGTCCTCGTAGTCGGCGCGGATCAACATCGCTGCCTCCTCCGCCGCCTCGAAGCTTTCGGCGACCACCAGAGCGATGATCTGACCATCGTGAAAAACCGTCTTGTCGTGCAAAGGCCCAATCGAACTTGCGCCGGTGTTGCCGAATTTCGGCATGTCGGTCTTGTCCAGATCGCCATAAGTGACGATGTCCAGCACACCGGGTACGGCCCTGGCGTCTTTCGTGTGAAGTTCGGAAACCTTGCCCCGCGCAATGCTGCTGGTGGCAAGGGCACCGTGGGCGACGTTGGCGGTGACGATGTCGGCGGGATAGCCGGCCTGTCCGGTAACTTTTAGCCGGGCGTCAATGCGAACAACGGGATCGCCCTGGTTTTCCCTTGGAGCGGGTGCAGCTTGGTTCATGGCTCAGCCCTTCATATCCCGGGTTTCGAGCAGCGCCCGCACCAGCGTGCGCTTGCCGAGCGGTATCTTGAATGCGTTATGCTCGCGCGGTCTGGCATCGGCGAAAGCAGCCTCTGCGGCCTCCTGCGCCGTGGCTTCGTCAAGCACTTTGCCCTGTAGCGTGTCCTCTGCTTCGCGCGCACGCCACGGCACCGTCGCCAGTCCGCCGAGCGCAATGCGCGCACTCCTTACCGTCTCGCCATCCATGTCGAGCGCGACAGCCGCGGACGCCAGCGCAAACGCGTAGGATTCGCGATCGCGTATCTTCAGATAGCGCGACCGGCTGGCCCACCGTGCGAGCGGCACTTCGATGGCGGTAATAAGCTCGTCGGCGGCCAGATCCGTCTCGATGTCGGGCGTCTCGCCCGGCCGTCTATGCAGCTTGGCAAAAATGAGCGTGCGCCTTCCCCGCGAACCTTCGACATCGACGGTGGCGTCCAGCGCAACCAGCGCCTGCGCGAAATCACCATGATACGTGGCAATGCAGGCATCGCTCGTACCCAGCACGGCATGCTGGCGATTGGACCCTTCCATCGCAGCGCAGCCGGAGCCCGGTTCGCGCTTGTTGCACGGCCAAGATATCTCTCGAAAATACTCGCAGCGCGTACGTTGCAGCACATTGCCGCCCAGGCTCGCCATGTTGCGAAGCTGACCGCTGGCAGCGAATTTCAGGCTGTCGGCGAGGACCGGGCAACGGCGCCTGACATCATTGTTGTCGGCTGCTTCACCCATACGGACCAGCGCACCAAACCGGATCTTATCATCGTCTATCCTGATCTGCCGCAAGGCCGGCTCGGCAAGAGAGTTGAGGTCGAGCAGTCGCTCCGGCCGCGCGACACCGAGCTTCATGTAGTCGGCCAGATTGGTGCCGCCGGCGATGAACTGCGTGTCGGCACCGGTTGGCGGAACATGCACGGTATCGGGACGGGACGCCATGGCGATTGCCGCGGAGACGCTGGTTGGTCTTTCATATACGAATGGGTGCATCCTAAGCCCTCCTGGTCTCGTCGCGTGCCTGGACGATCGCGGCAACGATGTTGGGATAGGCCGCGCAGCGACATAGATTGCCGCTCATATATTCGCGAATATCGTCTTCCGACCCAGCATGGCCTTCGTTGATGCAACCGATGGCGGACATGATCTGACCCGGTGTGCAATAGCCGCATTGAAAGGCATCGTGGTCGACGAAGGCCTGCTGGACCGGATGCAATTCCCCTTCCGCCGAAGCCAGGCCTTCCACCGTTGTGATCTCTCGGCCCTGGTTCATGACGGCAAAGCTCAGGCAGGACAGTACCCGCTTTCCGTCGATCAGCACCGTGCAGGCACCACACTGACCGTGATCGCAACCTTTCTTGGTGCCGGTCAGGCCGACATGGTCGCGCAGCGCGTCAAGCAGGCTGGTTCGATTGTCGAGCGCGAGGTTGTAGGTCTGCTTGTTGATACGCATCGAAACCGCCGACAAATCGCGCGGTTCGGCCGGTTTTGCGGACGCGGGCTGGGCAGCTCTCGTCGGGGAATTTACAAGCGGCATCACCGCCGCCGCCGAAACAGAGGCCGTCATGAACATGCGTCTGCTCAGGCCACTGGAAGTCTTGGCATCGGACATGGCTGGCTCCGGGCTGGCTGGGTCTCAAGCGGCCCAAACCACTCGCGGAGGGCAAAGTTCCCTCCTCACGAGCCTGTGATCCTTTTTTCTGTCGGCGGGATCGACGCAATCGGAACCTCCCCGGTCAAGCGATGGTTGTGTGCCAACAGCGGGAAGGAGGCGATCATGAGCGATGGTCGGCATGGCAAGGACCGTGACAATGGACCCGTATTCTCTGCGGATCAGGCGAGACAAGGCGATATCATCCTGCGAACGCGCACGCGTCGGGTCGTCTTCATAGCCGGCTTGGTCGGCGTCGTGATCCTGGCCCTCGTCGTGAGGTTGGCAATCGGCTGAACCAATCCCCCTCGCCTTGCTGCTGCACTCTCCCCGGCCCGAAAGGCGCTAGCTTGCGCGGCGCGGCGGTGTTTGGCCATGCATCGCGATGCGCCATTGGCTACGCGACTTCTGTTGGAACCAGCGCGTCGAGTCGACGTTCAGCCCTTATTCAACAGGAGGAACAGGCCGTGCCACGAGGCGAGAAATCGAAATACACTGACAAGCAGGAGCGCAAAGCCGACCACATTGCCGAAGGCTATGAGAAGCGCGGGGTTTCCGACAAGGAGGCAGAGCGGCGCGCATGGGCTACCGTCAACAAGGACGATGGCGGCGGCAAGAAGGAAGGCGGTTCCGGCCGCGGCAAACACACGGGCCATCCAGCGGCGCACAAAGGCGGCAAAAGCGGCGGCAAGGCATCGGCATCACGGTCTGCCGCAAGCCGATCGGAATCGGCAAAGAAAGCTGCGGCGACCCGCAAGCGCAATGCGGAACACCGCGCACATTGATATGAGGCCGGCACTGAATGCGGCGGGAGCACAGGGATGAAATCGCAGCTCGTCAATGAGATCGGCGGACAACGAACATTCGTCGTGGTGCTCGACCCAGGCGAAGAAGCGTTCGCGGCACTGACCGCCTTCGCGGTCGACCAGGAGATCGGCAGCGCGTCCTTGACCGCCATAGGGGCTTTCGAGAAAGCCACGGTGGGCTGGTTCGATCCGGCCTCGAAGACCTACCGCAAGATCCCTGTCGACGAACAGTGCGAGGTTCTGAGCGCGATCGGCGATGTCGCACTGGGTGACGACGATAAGCCCAGCCTGCACGTCCATGCGGTCCTTGGATCGAGTGACGGCACCACTCGGGGTGGACATCTGCTTGACGGCATCGTTCGGCCAACGCTCGAAATCACCCTGGTGGAAGCACCCGGTCATCTACGTCGCAGCAAGCGTCCGGAGCTCGGTGTCGCACTCATCGATCTTGACGATTGATCTCCAGCCCCTCCACCCGTGCTCACGCTTTCTCGTTCCGCTCAGTTGATGCTGTGTCCGGCGGCGCTTCCCAGCCAAACACGCTGCGCCCGCCAAGCAGATGCGACTGGTCGAATTCTCCCGCGACAATTTCCTTCAGGCTGGGGCCGGTCACGTATCGTTCGACTTGCCGCGACTGATCGTCGAGCCGCCTCAAGGCACCGATTTCTTCATCGCGACCGAGCTTTGCCTTCTGCACGGCCGACTTCAGAACCCCGATCGTCTCGTCATAGACCTTCAGCGGTACCGGAAATGGATGCCTGTCCTTGCCGCCATGCGCCAGCGAGAAGCGGCCGGGATCGGAAAACCGGCAAGGCGCGCCATGCACCACCTCGGCAACGAGGGCCAGCGCGCGCACCGTACGCGCGCCGACGCCGGGGACCAGAAGGAGCTCGGCGAAATCGGTGGGACCGCGGTTCGCGGCGGCTGCGATATTGCCGTGAAGACGATGCATGACGACATCGCTTTCGCGAACATCATGGTGGGCCGGCATGACCAAATGCGGCAGCAGCGGCTGCTCCGGTTCTTGCCGGCGCGTCGGCTCCGCGCAACGCTCCAATGCTGCAAGCTCGCCCAGGATGCGATCGGGTCCGAGGTCTTGCAAAAGGTTCAGTTGCCCTTGGCGCGACGCGTCGGCGCGCCTGTCGGTCAGGTTGACGATCTCACCTTGATGGACGCCCTCGATGGCGGCATGCGGCTGCTCGACAAAACTCTTGAGGCCCTCGGAGAGCCAATGGTAGCGGCGCGCCACCTTGCTGTCACCGTTCATGCCTTGCTGCACCACGACCCAGCGACCGTCATCGGTGACGATGAAACCATGCAGGTAAAGATCGAAACCGTCCTGGACCGCGGCGCTGTCGACTTTGGCGACAAGCCGGCTGACGGTGGCAAGGCCCGCCCCGTCGAAGCCGACGCGTTGGCCGATGGCCTCCAGCTCATGCGGGGTTTTGCGCGAATGCGCGCCGCGACCACCGCAGACATGAATGCCGAGCTCGCCGGAGAGCGGCGTGAGGCCACGCTTCAAAGCGCCCACGACGCTGGTCGTGATCCCCGACGAGTGCCAATCCATGCCCATGACAGCACCAAAGGACTGGAACCAGAATGGATGCGCCAGCCGCCGCAGCAGCTCGTCTCGACCATAGTGATGAATGATCGCCTCGCACATCACAGCGCCAAGACGCGTCATGCGGTCGCCGAGCCATTTCGGCACGCGCCCGCCATGGAGTGGAAGGTCAGCACTTCCCGATCGTTGCGTCACGTCTGCTACCTGTTCTGGTGTCCGTCATTCTCTTAACAGATAGGCAGCCCAACCGCGCAAGGAAGCATGGACACTTCCACCCGGGCCGGGTTAGCGGACGTCAAGTCCAGTTCGAGAGAACCGTTTCCATCTCAACCGTCTCGACCTGCTGCGCGAAACGTTGGTGGTAAACGGTCAGCAGTGCATCATGGGTTGCGTCAGAAGAACTGCACAGCGCGTCCGTGACGAGAACCACGCGATAGCCGAAATCGATGGCCCCGAGCACGGTGGCGAGAACGCAAACATCTGTTTCGCCACCGGTAATGACCAGCGTATCGATGCCGCGCTCCACCAGAAGGGCTCTGAGGCGCCCTTCGAACCAGGGCGAATAGATGTGCTTGTCGATGATCGCCGCTGGCGGGCAGTAGCCGGCTAAAGACGGCAACAGTTCGGTCATTTCGGGCCCGATCGTCTCGATCGTCAGGGAAGCCCAGCGCTCATAATAGCGCTTCCATGTGCCGACGCCCTGCCCCGGCTTTTCGGCTGGCAGGAAGCGTGTAAAGACCGTCTGTGGCGCGCGTCTTTCGACCAGCCTCTCGATCTGCGGGAGAACCCGGGTGATCCAGGGCGTTGCCCATTGAGACGGCTCGGCAAACAGCCGCTGCATATCCACGCAGACATGCATGCATCGATCGCCGAGAGGTCCGTATGCCAGCCCCGGCATCGACATCAGCGCTTCTCCGACCGACGATGCATTTCCCTGTTTCCTCACTTTGTCGGCAAAGACACGCAACGCCGCGCGCAAGCACTGGTTCCTGAAATAGCCACAGGAACCGACGCAAATGGCTGGCGTTTCCGCTGAGATGAATGGAGGTGCTCGCATGAGACCGCGCGAGAGGCGTTGGAGCCGCAAGTCAGCCGGGGCGCCAAAATGGAACTAAGCGGAGGATGTCTCTGCGGCACGATCCGCTTCCGCGTTGGAAGCGAACCGAGAGTGCATTATTGCCATTGTGATATGTGCCGGCGAACGACCGGCAGTGCCTTCGCAGTTGTGGCCTGGGTGCCTTCCCAAAGCGTGACCTGGACCAATGCGACGCCGGCCTATCGCAGATCTTCACCGATTGCCCGGAGGGGCTTCTGCTCCGCCTGCGGATCGCCGCTCAGCCTTGCCTATGACGCATCGCCCGGAGAGATCGCGTTGCATGTCGGAACGTTCGACGATCCGGCTCGCCTGGAGCCGCGCTACAATTATGGATCGAGGCAGCGACTTGGCTGGGTTTGCTGCGGAATAGACCTGCCGCACCACGATACCGAGGAGCGATGGTGAAACCATGTCTGAAGGGCAAGCCAGATGAGCATGTTTTACCGGGCGGCCAAGATTGCCGAAGAGGTCCACGCAGCACAGCGCGACAAGACCGGGCGACCGTATATCGAGCACTGCCGCCGGGTCGTCGACGCGGTCGAAACCACGGACCAGAAGGTCGTCGCCTATCTCCATGACGTCGTGGAAAAGGGCGAAGGCTGGAACCGGACCAGGTTGGACGAGGCCGGTTTTGGCCCGACGATCGCTTCGGCCGTCGACGCCATGTCGCGCAGGGATGGCGAGGACTACTTCGCGTTCGTGCGACGAGCGGCATCGAATCCATTGGCGCTGCCGGTGAAGCGCGCGGATCTGGCGGACAATATCTGGCAAGCCCGACAGGTCGGGGCATCGACTGTCAAATATGAGGAGGCACTACGCATCCTTGATGACGAGTTTCCGCGCCGTCAGCACCAGCCTTGAATCAACTCGCCCCGCTGCGAACGGGCAATCTACTCCGGGACGTGGGGCGTGTGCCGTCTGTCCTCCGCGGGCTCAGCATCGATGCGCGCCTTTTCCGGATCGAATGCACCATGACGTGCAATGGGCCGCGCCGCGGTTTCAGGCGTCTCGTATGCCCACATGAAATCGTCAGCCGAGCTGCCCACCGCATGGACGCGCCAGTAGCTCGCGGTGCCTTTCGAAGGGGAGCGGCTGGTGGTGTTCGTCTTTTCGAAAAGGTCGAAATAGATGTCTTCGAAAGGGATGTAGAACACGGGCTCATGTCCTTCTTCCTGAAGCACTTTCGCCCGTTCCGTAGCAGCGACTATGGCGTCGGAAAATCGTACCGTCACCGTGCCGACAAACGGTACTATGGCCAGCTGGCCAGCATGGTGTGCTGAGATTGCGTCTGAAGCTTGCATTCAAATTCTCCCTGGCTGCCGATTGATTGCGAGGCCGCATTTCGGTTCGTCATGCATGGAGACGAAATGCGCGGCGATGCGTCAGGTTCCGGCCTCTACTATGAGGTCGGATGACGACCCCACTTCAGCGTTTGCCATGGCTGTCGAGAAACGCAGCCAACAATCGCGAAACCTGATCAGAAGCCTCACGCGTCGGGAAGTGTCCGATGCCATCCAGCACCACCCGCCTGTAGAACGCGGTGAAATGCTCTTCGAGCCCCTCTGAGGACTGGGCAAACACAACGCGGTCGGCGCCACCATGAAGCGTCAGGATCGGCACCGTGATGATCTTGACCGCTGCTTGCCGGCGGGCGAGTTCGGCATAGCGGGGATCGGGCTCGGCCTCTTCCCATCGGACCCGATAGGAATGCAACGTCACATCCGCCCAGTCAGGATTTTCGAACGAACTCGCGACACCATCGAAAATAGCGTCGTCGAACCAGCCTGATGGACCCCAGCTGTCCCACTGGTATCTGGCGAATTCCTTGCCGTTGTTTCGTACGAACTCGGCGCCCCGTGCCGTCGCCATGAACCATTGATACCAAAATGCTTTCGCTTGTCCGGGCGCCGGCGTTGCTGGTTTGCCTGGTTGCCAGCCGAGCGACAGCGCAGCACAGCACTTGATGCGGTCCGGGAAAACCGACGCGAGCAGATAGGATATCCGGGCGCCCCAATCGTGTCCGACGACTGCAAAGCGGCTGAGGCCAAGCGCATCGGCAAAATCCAGCACATCCTGCGCCATCGCGGCAATCTCGCCCGAGCGCATGATTTCTTTTGACAGGAACGATGTCGGCCCGAAGCCCCGCAACCAAGGCGAAAACGTCCGGAAGCCAGCTTCATGAAGGACCGGCGAAATCCGAGCGTATGTCGTCGCGTCGTCGGGCCAGCCATGCAGCAGGATAACCGGGGCGCCGTCCTGCGGTCCACCATCGAGATAGGCGACGCGCAGCAGAGGTGTGTCGCAATGTGAGACGGAGTTCATTGGCTCTGAGGCGCAATAGCTGGCTTATCATCACCAGTCGCGGACTCTGGCCTGGCGGCCTGGTCAACCTGTGGGTTCTTGTTGATGGGGCCGGTGTTGGCTTTCATCGGCTCGATATTGTTGTCGCAGGCGCCGAGCGTAAGGCCAGCGGCCAGGATCAGGAGTGAAAAGAACCTCTTCATCGAAACCTCCTCTGGTTGCTGTCCGGCAAACGAGGTTCCACCAATTTGGTTGCCTGATCGTCCTCTCAAGACGCCACGGCATCTGACGATCAACGCTTCAAGCTATTGGAATCGGCTGCAACTGTCGGATCAGGCAAAACCGGGCCACGTTCAGTCTCCGAACCCTCAGCCTCGATCTCCTGCACGGCCTGGTCCCAGTGCTCCTGCTCGCGGCCAGCCGGCCGGCCCTCTTGTTCCCAGATTTCATGGGCTCGCCGTTTGATCTTTTCTTCCCTGCTGTCCATGGCCAGATCCTCCAATTCGTCAGTCTCAATTCCGGGCCATATTTTTTGTTCCTCCTCTGTCGGGAACAGCCGCTGCCGGAGCCGCGATTTCGGGGAAGGCGCTTGTGGATTGCGTGGGACGAAACCGCTTGGTAATTTTCGTACTGATATTTTTTCGTGACACACCGATGCCCGCAGCTTTATGAATCTGGCTATCGGCCAGCGCCGAGCACGTCCCTCTCCGATCCCACTGCCCGGCGCTCAATGCCTGATCGCCCGCCGCACCGATATGGCGGGCTGTTGCTTCGATTGGAGGTGACGCCCATGCGGGAATTGCCGAAAGACATCGACGCTGATGTGGTCATCGAAATCAGCAAGCTGCTGGACGACAGCCCGCTTTTCGTCCCGGTACGGGTTCATGAACTTGCGGCCAGGGTGAGGCAGAGGGTGAAGACCGGTCTGCCGGATCTTTCGATCGAAGAACTGATCGTGGAGATGGCCTCCGTACGTCAGCTGGCCATGGCCTTCGATCTGCCTGGATCGGAGAATGTCGTGCAAATCCCGGTGCGGTATAGCCGCTAGCACTGCGGCATCACACGCTCCATCCGGAGGTCAGGACAAGCGATGCCTCAAACATCTGCGCACCGACCTCATCGCGTACTTTGACGGTTACCTTGACGAAATCGCAGTCGGGCATTTCGTCTTGGGCAACATCCTGCAAAATACGAATTGCTTCCGCTCTGGCTTGTTCCCGGGATTCGAACAGCTGCCCGTTATCATCGGGTATCGCGCCGTCACCGTTTTGAAGATCGAAATAATACCGCTTCATTTTCGGGCCACGCTGGAAACATCTGGCGGGTCAATGATTTCGGTTCATTGGTGGTTCCTGCACGCTCGGCGGCCGTGCTGGTGAAGACGTGGTCGTTCAACGCACCGC
>NZ_RZQI01000981.1:0-2114 GCF_003998335.1 Mesorhizobium sp. M7A.F.Ca.CA.002.05.1.1
GAATAGGGCCGGTTGGCCTTGGCGCCGTGAACGCCGGTGCCCATCGACACGACGCGCACTTCGTCGCCGTATTTCTCGCCGAACAGCGCCATGGCGCCTTCGGCAATGGCATCGTCGACCGACATCAGGCGCGTGGACACCGGGCCGTTCTGGACGACGATCTCGTTGGCCATGCGCTCGACCTCTTCGAGATCCTCCGGTGAAATGGGCTTGTTGTGCGAGATGTCGAAGCGCAGGCGCTCGGGCGCGACCAGCGAGCCCTTCTGCGCGACATGGCTGCCCAGCACCTCGCGCAGCGCCTCATGGATCAGATGCGTCGCGGAATGGTTGGCGCGCAACCTGGAGCGGCGCGCATGGTCGACTTTGAGCTCGACGGCAACACCGGTCTTGACCGTGCCGCTGGCCACCTCGCCGATGTGGACGAATAGCCCATCGGCCTTCTTCTGCGTGTCGGAAACCTCGATCGAGAAGCCCTCGCCTGAAATAACGCCGGTGTCGCCCATCTGGCCGCCGGACTCGGCATAGAACGGGGTCTGGTTGACGACGATCGCCACCGCGTCGCCCTTGCCGGCGCTGTCCACGGTCTTGCCGTCCCTGACCAGGGCCTGGATGATGCCTTCGGCAGCTTCAGTCTCATAGCCGAGGAACTCGGTGGCGCCCGCCTTCTCGCGCACGGAGAACCAGATGGTCTCGGTCGCCGCGTCGCCGGAGCCTGCCCAATGCTTTCGCGCCTCGGCCTTCTGCTGCTCCATCGCATTGGTGAAGCCGGCAAGATCGACCGAGATGCTGCGCTGGCGCAGCGCGTCCTGCGTCAGATCAAGTGGGAAGCCGTAAGTGTCGTAGAGCTTGAAGGCCGTTTCGCCGTCCAGCATGTCGCCGGCATGCAGCGTCTCCGTCGCCTCGGAGAGCAGGCCGAGGCCGCGCACCAGCGTCTTGCGAAACCTGGTCTCCTCGAGCTTCAGCGTCTCGGTGATCAACTGTTCGCCGCGCAGCAGCTCCGGATAGGCCTGGCCCATTTCGCGCACCAGCGCCGGCACCAGCTTCCACATCAGCGGTTCGTTGGCACCCAGCAGCTGCGCATGGCGCATGGCGCGGCGCATGATGCGGCGCAGGACATAGCCCCGGCCTTCGTTCGAAGGCAGCACGCCGTCCGCCACCAGGAAGGAGGACGAACGCAGATGATCGGCAATGACCCGGTAGGACGCGACCGTCTCCTTGTCGGGACCATGCCCGATCGCGGACGAGGCCGCGTCGATCAGGTGACGGAACAGATCGGTCTCGAAGACGCTTTCCACCCCTTGCAGGATGGACGCCATCCGCTCCAGGCCCATGCCGGTGTCGATCGAGGGGCGCGGCAGGTCGATGCGCTCCTCCTTCGTCACCTGTTCATACTGCATGAACACCAGGTTCCAGAATTCGAGGAAACGGTCGCCATCCTCCTCCGGGCTGCCGGGAGGGCCGCCCCAGATGTGTTCGCCGCGGTCGATGAAGATTTCAGAGCACGGCCCGCACGGTCCGGTGTCGCCCATCGCCCAGAAATTGTCCGAGGTCGCGATGCGAATGATGCGGTCGTCGGAAAAACCGGCGATCTTCTTCCAGAAGCCGGCCGCCTCGTCATCCGTGTGATAGACGGTGACCAGCAGCTTGTCCTTGTTCAGCCCGAACTCCCTGGTGATCAGGTTCCAGGCAAGCTCGATGGCGCGCTCCTTGAAATAGTCGCCGAAGGAGAAATTACCGAGCATCTCGAAGAAGGTCAGATGGCGCGCGGTGTAGCCGACATTGTCGAGATCATTGTGCTTGCCGCCGGCGCGAACGCTCTTCTGGGCGGTCGAGGCGCGCGAATAGGGCCGCTTCTCCAGACCGGTGAAGACGTTCTTGAACTGCACCATGCCGGCGTTGGTGAACATCAGCGTCGGGTCGTTGCGCGGCACCAGCGGACTCGATGCGACGATCTCGTGACCCTCCTTGCGGAAGTAGTCGAGAAATGTCGACCGGATTTCGTTCACGCCACTCATGATGCTGCCTTTTTGGAAGAGCCGCCGGGCCAACCGGCGGAAATGGGCTCTGCGTTTTAGAAGATTAGGACTTGGCCTTTTAGCCGCCGCGCTTCACCC
>NZ_RZQI01000982.1:0-2110 GCF_003998335.1 Mesorhizobium sp. M7A.F.Ca.CA.002.05.1.1
GTCGTCTCCTGCCTGCTCCATGTCGCGGTGGCGGCGGCCTTTCTGATCTCCCCTACGGGGATTTCCAGTTTCCAGGACGCCGAGCAGCCGGAAGGTAGTGAACAGTCGGGCAGCAACGTGGCCGGCAGCGCGCTGGACAAGGACCCGGCGGCAATAAACGTTGCACTGGTGCCCAGCCCGCAACCGGCCAAACCACAGCCGGCAACGCCGCCCAAGCCGTCGCCGCCAACGGAGCCTTCTCGGCCAGCCAAGGAAGCGGCAACGACCAAGCCGGAACCTGTCAAACAGCAGACGGTTGCCCCAGACATATTGGTGGCCGGTGTCCCACGCCCCGATGGCCAGAGCGTGGCTCCCAAGACCGAAACGCCGGCGCAGCTGACCGTTCAGCCTGAGAGCACGGAAGCGCCTGTCGCCGTTCCGGAGCGGCCTCCGATCCCTAGAGCCAGGCCAACTCCGGCAGCTGCCCCTTCAAAGATGGCGGATGAGAAGCGCGGCACGGCGGATGGCGAGGACCGGTCGGCGCAAGCAGCCAGCAAGGGCAAAAGGCAAAAAGAGGCAGGCACGGCCGCGGAAGGCAACTACCGCGGCGATGTTTTTAGAAAGCTCGGCAGCGTCAATCGCACCCTCCCGCCTTCCCTACAGCTGGCGGCACGCAACAATGCGGTTGTCACATTCGTCATAGGCAGGAAGGGCAACATAAACGAGTTGCGCATTCTGGAAACCTCAGGATCGGCGGCTTTCGATCAGGCAGCGCTTGGCATTGTCCGCAAGGCAGCCCCCTTCCCTCCGATTCCACCGCAGGCAGCAAGCGCAAATTTGGAGTTCGAGACCGAAATCGGCCCATTTTGAATGTGCGCAGAACAAACGCTGCAGCCGCCAATCATCAACATCCGCACGAAAGGAACCGCCATGTACATCGCAATGAACCGCTTCAAGGTGCAGACCGGCTCGGAGAACGACTTCGAAGCCGTCTGGAAGAACCGCGATTCCAGCCTTGCTGAGATGAAGGGGTTTAGGGAATTCCATCTGCTGCGCGGCCCGGTCAACGAGACCGAAGGCTACACGCTTTTCGCGTCGCACACGGTGTGGGCCAGCCACGACGATTTTATCGCCTGGACCAAGTCCGAGAATTTCCGCGCCGCCCACAGGAATGTCGGCACGACAAAGGTCCACTATCTCGGCCACCCCCAGTTCGAGGGTTTTTCGGTCGTCGAAGGCGCGTAATGCATGTCGTCCAAAAGTGGTCCCGGTTTTGGGACAACGACATGCATAAAAACAAAAGTTGACCGGGGGTCAGGCCCCGGCCAGCAAGCTCGCATTGCCGCCCGCGGCGGTGGTGTCGACGCAGACCGCCCGTTCATGCGCATAAGCCGCCGGGTTGAGCACCTCCGTGACCAGCGGCACGATCGGGCCGGAGCGGTCGGCGATGACCTTGCGCACGATGCGCGCGGCCTCGGACGTGCCTGAAAAAGCGACGACGTCGACGCGTAGCGCGCGCGCCTCGACCGGATCCGGCCGGCCGTCGATGGCGGCCAGCGGCAGGCCCTTGCCGGTCAACGCGGAAAGGGCTGCCGGTGCACCTAGCGCAACGGCCAGCACGGCATTGCCGGCGGCGAGCGCCTGGATCGTCTGCGCCAGCAGCGTATCGCCGTCAGGACCAAGGCACAGCACCCGTCCGCGTGGCGACAGCGACAGCGTGTTGGCCTCGCCGGTCGGCCCGGGCAGGTCGACCTGGCCGAAATCGATGCCGGCGGCCGCACCAATGGCCGCAGCACCCTTGCCGCGCAGATGCTTCCTCAGAATGGCGATCCGGTCGGGCCGCGTCGACCAGCCGCCAAGTGCGGGATCCGGCAGATTGTCGGCAAGTTCGGTCGCCGTGACCTTGTGGCCATCCTGCACATGGGTGCCAGCCTCCGGCCCCTTGCGGAAGCGGCGGAGGTAGTGCGGGCCGCCGGCCTTCGGACCGGTGCCTGAAAGCCCCTCGCCGCCAAACGGCTGCGAACCGACGACGGCGCCGATCTGGTTGCGGTTGACATAGATGTTGCCGGCGTGGATGCCGTCGACGAAATGCTGCACGCGGCCCTCGATCCGGGTGTGCAGCCCGAAGGTC
>NZ_RZQI01000983.1:0-2110 GCF_003998335.1 Mesorhizobium sp. M7A.F.Ca.CA.002.05.1.1
AAAGGCGGTGGCGGCCGCATTGCGATCACCGAAAGCCTCGGCCAGTCGGCTTTGGTCAAACGCGGCGGCGAGGGGATGTCGGTGCGCGAGGCGACGATCATCGTGGCGTTGATCAACCATCCGGCGCTGATCGACGAGAATTTCGCCCATATCGAGTTCCTCGATCTCGCCAACTCCGACCTGAGGCGGCTGCATGCGGCAATCCTCGATGCGATGGCGCATGACATGGCCAATGACCGTCAGGCGGTGATTGCGACGATCGAACGCGCCGGCTGTGCCGATATCTGGGAGCGGGCCGTCGGGCTGATCCGGCGGATGCGGCAATGGCCGGCGCTGGAGACCGCCGCCCTTGAAGATGCCCGCGATGCTTTCAGCCAGGCGCTGCACTTGCAGCGCAGCGCGCGCACCTTACATAAGGAGCTGAAACAGGCGGAAGCGGCGCTCGCCACCGATCCCACAGACGAAAACTACCGGCATCTGATCGAAATTCAGGCGCAATTCCAGGATGTGCAGGCCACGGAAGCGCTGATCGAAGGGTTTGGCGTCTCCTCGGGCAGGGCTGGGCGAGCTTAGTTGGAAGCGAGTGAATTGAGAAAGCGTCGTTGCGCGTCCAAATGGCGCGTAACGGGCTAAGTCGGGTAATTGATTCGCTTTTTTCATGCGAATCATGCGAGAGGCGCTTGACCTTCTGGCAGATTGGCGGAATCAGGACGATTCGAAACGTTAACCCGAACCCGCGTCGACGGGAAATAAGCGATGTGAGGTACTGGTCACTGGACAGGCAGCCCGCCTGCCACAGATATCAGGGTTAATCTGGACTTAATGCATGTCGCCCAAAAGGGGAAACCCGATTTGGGCAACGACATACACCAAACGAAACGAGTTGATGCAGTTACTGGCCCGGTGAAGCGCGTTTCATAAGCGAGCGCACCCGATTTGACTGGTCCGACAGCTTACGCGGCTTTGAAGTTCGGCCGCTAGGAGAAGATAAAGACTATGGCGACAAAGGAAAAGGAAGAGGTCGAAACCGAACGCGAAGGCGCCACCGATGGCCCTCTGCTCGACCTTTCCGATGATGCTGTCAAGAAGATGATCAAGGCCGCCAAGAAGCGCGGCTATGTCACCATGGACGAGCTGAATTCGGTGCTGCCCTCAGAGGAAGTGACCTCCGAGCAGATCGAGGACACGATGGCGATGCTGTCCGACATGGGCATCAACGTGGTCGAGGACGACGAGCAGGGCGAGGAGCCCGAGGCCGCCGACACCGCGGCCGATGCCGAGGAAGACGCCAACGAGTTGGCTGAGCAGACCGGCACCGCGGTCGCCGCCACCACCACCAAGAAAGAACCGACCGATCGCACCGACGATCCGGTGCGCATGTATCTGCGCGAGATGGGCTCGGTCGAGCTGTTGTCGCGCGAGGGCGAAATTGCCATCGCCAAGCGCATCGAGGCCGGCCGCGAGACGATGATCGCGGGTCTGTGCGAAAGCCCGCTGACCTTCCAGGCCATCATCATCTGGCGCGACGAACTCAACGAATCCAAAATCCTGCTGCGTGAGATCATCGATCTCGAAGCCACCTATGCCGGCCCCGAGGCCAAACAGGCGCCGGTGGTCGAGCGCGTCGAGGAAGCCAAGGTCGAGGACAAGCCGCGCCGTTCGCGCGACGACGAAGACGACATCACGAATGTCGGCGCCGATACGCGCGGGCTGACGGATGACGACGACGAAGACGAGGACGAAGCGAGCCTGTCGCTGGCCGCGATGGAAGCGGAACTCCGCCCCCAGGTGATGGAGACGCTCGACGTTATCGCCGACACCTACAAAAAGCTGCGCAAGCTGCAGGACCAGCAGGTCGAGAACCGTCTGGCCGCCGCCGGCACGCTGTCGCCCAGCCAGGACCGCCGGCTGAAGGAGCTCAAGGACCAGCTGATCAAGGCGGTGAAGTCGCTGTCGCTCAACACGGCGCGCATCGAGGCGCTGGTCGAGCAACTCTACGACATCAACAAGCGCCTGGTGCAGAACGAAGGCAAGCTGCTCAGGCTGGCCGAAAGCTACGGCGTGCGCCGCGAAGAGTTCCTGAAGGAATATCAGGGTTCCGAGCTCGACC
>NZ_RZQI01000984.1:0-2107 GCF_003998335.1 Mesorhizobium sp. M7A.F.Ca.CA.002.05.1.1
GCCTTGGCATTTCCCATCCCCGAATTGCGATTGCCGCGCTTAACCCGCACGCCGGCGAAGGCGGCATTTTCGGCCGGGAGGATATCGACATCACGACCCCGGTCGTCGCCTCCTACAACTCCGCCGATTTTGCCGTGTTTGGGCCTGTTCCCGGCGATACGGTTTTCGTCAAGTTGCGCGCCCGCCAGTATGACGCGGTGGTCGCGATGTATCACGATCAGGGCCATGTCCCGGTGAAACTGCTCGGCTTCAATGTCGATCCCGAGACCGGTGAGTGGAAAGCGCTCTCCGGTGTCAATGTCACGCTCGGCCTTCCGATCATCCGCACCTCCGTCGACCACGGCACGGCCTTCGACATCGCCGGCAAGGGCATCGCCAATGAGGACAGCTTGGTCGAAGCGATCGAGTTCGCGGTCCAGATGGCCGCGGCGAAATCCAACCCTTAGGCGTCGGCACGCCTGCAACGCACGCAGAACCGGATTGAACCATGTCAGCAGAAGAAAAGACATCGTATCTCATGTTGATCAACGGGAAGTTCGTCATCGGCGAAGCTGGCACGCGCTCGGTTATCAACCCGGCTAACGGCAAGGCCTTTGTCGACGTGCCCGAGGCAAGCCCAGACCAGGCTCGCCAGGCGATAGACGCCGCCCGCAAGGCGCAGAAGGCTTGGGGGCTCAAATCGCCTCTTGCCCGTGCGGCGATCATGAAGCGGATCGCGGTCTTGATCCGGCAGAACGCCCGGCATCTGGCCGAGGTGGTGGTCAGGGAACAAGGCAAACCGATCAATGAAGCAATAGGTGAAGTCGGCGGCGCAGCCGAGTTCTTCGACTACTACGCCGAATTTGCCCGTCGCATTCAAGGTGAGATCTTGCCGTCCGACTACGCGGGAGAGCAGGTCTGGATACAGCGTGTACCGGTAGGCGTTGTCGCCGCCATCATTCCGTGGAATTACCCGAGCGCCTTGGTCAGCCGAAAGGTGGCGCCCGCCATGATCGCCGGCGACACCATCGTCCTCAAACCACATGAAGACACGCCGCTTTCGGCGCTCGAAATGGCTCGCATCTTTGTCGAAGCGGGCGTGCCGGACGGCGTGGTGAACATCATAACGGGACGGGGTGAAACCATAGGCGAAGTGCTCTGCACGGAACCCGGCGTCGACCTCATCACCATGACTGGAAGCGTACCGACCGGTAAGCGCATCATGGCGAACGCTTCGCGCAATCTGACGCCTGTTTCGCTGGAGCTTGGCGGCAAGGCGCCATTCATCGTCCTGGCTGATGCCGATCTCGACCTGGCGGTTCGTTCCGCAGCCACGTCGCGATACATGAATTGCGGACAGGTCTGCATTTGCAACGAACGCACGCTCGTTCACCGTTCGATTTACGATCAGTTCGTCACACGCTTTGTGGAATTCTCCAAGTCGCTCGTCGTCGGTGATCCGATGCACACAAATACCGATATCGGCCCGAAAGTCAGCCGTGAAGAGTTGGAAAAGGTCGAGGCGGTGCTTGCGGAAGCCGTGGCGGGGGGCGCGAGGCTTGCTCTCGCCGGTGGGCGCCCGACCAAGGCGCCCGTCGATGGCGGCTACTGGCTCAATCCGACCGTACTGACAGATGTGACGCCTGACATGCCGATCATGACGCGCGAAATCTTCGGCCCGGTCGTGCCGATCATGCCCTTCGACACTTTCGAGGAGGCTGTCAGCATCACCAATGCCAGCAACTATGGCCTGTCGGCCTATCTTTTCACCAATGATCTGGGCCGCGTCATGAACGCCGTCAACGAGGTTTCGTTCGGCGAGATCTACGTGAACCGGATCGGACCGGAAATGCTGCAGGGTTTCCATGTCGGCTTCCGCGAAAGCGGGCTGGGCGGCGACGACGGCGTGCATGGGCTCGAGAGCTACATGCGCAAGAAGACGGTCTACGTGAACTATTCGGGTGCCGCCACGGCGGCATTGATGCCTTACGGGCGCTGAACAGCGCCCAACCAGTACGACCAGCCAGGTCGCCACCCGGCCGCTACGGCCGTTTCATATGATCGGGAGGAATGAAATGCACTATCGTGGATTTATGGCGGCCGCCTTGGCGTTGGCGCTATCGGGACT
>NZ_RZQI01000985.1:0-2105 GCF_003998335.1 Mesorhizobium sp. M7A.F.Ca.CA.002.05.1.1
GTGCGTCGCCTCGACGGCGTCGCCGATGTCTCGGTTTCGGTGACCGGCGCCAGCATGACGGTCAGCCACGGCGGCGCACTGCCGGAAGACAAAGTGCTGCAGCAGGTGGCGCGGCTGGGCTATGGCATCGTCAAGGCCGATGGGCGTGCACCGGCGGCCAAAGCGCATGACCACGCTGATCCCGATCATGAGGGCCACGATCACGAAGGTCACGATCATGGTGGCATGTCGGCGGGCCAGCAGACCGCTGGCTCTACCCACCTTCACAGCCATGCCGAGCCGGGGCAGGCGTGGTGGCGTTCCCGCCGGGCAGTGCTGACGCTGGCCTGCGCGGCAGCGCTTCTCGCCGCCTATGGCATCGGCCATCTGTTCCCAGTGGCTGAGCGTTGGGTGTTCCTGGGCGCGCTGCTGGTCGGCCTGATGCCGATCGCGCGGCGCGCGCTGATGGCGGCATTGGCCGGCACGCCGTTCTCGATCGAGATGCTGATGACCATCGCGGCGATAGGCGCCGTGATGATCGGCGCCACGGAAGAAGCGGCCGCCGTGGTGGTGCTGTTCCTGATCGGCGAACTTCTGGAAGGTGTCGCCGCCGGCCGCGCACGGGCGAGCATCCAGGGGCTTGCCGATCTGGTGCCGAAGACGGCACTGGTCGAGCGGGCGGGCGGCACATCTGAGATTCCCGCCGAAGATCTCGGCGTCGGCGACATCATCCTGGTGCGGCCGGGCGACCGCATCCCGGCCGATGGCGAGATCATCGAGGGATCGAGCGATATCGACGAGGCGCCGGTGACCGGCGAGAGCACGCCCAAGCGCAAGGGCGTCGCGGACGCCGTCTTTGCCGGCACCATTAGCACAGACGGCGTGCTCAGGGTTCGCGTGACGGCTGCCGCGTCCGACAACACCATCGCCCGAATCGTGCGGCTTGTGGAGGAGGCGCAGGAAGCCAAGGCACCGACCGAACGCTTCATCGACCGCTTCTCGCGCACCTACACCCCGGCGGTGCTGGCGGTCGGCGCGCTGGTTGCGCTGTTGCCGCCGCTGCTCATTGGCGGCGACTGGAACGAATGGATCTACAAGGGCCTGGCGATCCTGCTGATCGGTTGCCCCTGCGCGCTCGTCATCTCGACGCCGGCGGCGATAGCCGCAGGTCTTGCGACCGGCGCGCGGCGTGGTCTGTTGATGAAAGGTGGTGCGGTGCTGGAGGGCTTTCGCCGGATCACGGCGGTGGCCTTCGACAAGACCGGCACACTGACGGCGGGCAAGCCTGTCGTCACCGACATCATGGCCTATGGCCGCGATGAACGCACCGTGCTGGCGCTGGCGGCGGCGCTCGAGCAGGGTTCCAGCCATCCGCTGGCCATGGCGATCCTCGACAGGGCCAAGGCTGATGGTGCGCCGGTGCCGCCGGCTCTGGCGGCGAAGGCGATCTCGGGCAAAGGTGTCGAGGGCAGCGTCGGTGGCGTCGCCGTCTTCCTCGGCTCCGGTCCGGCGGTGGGCGAACACGCCGACATGACGCAAGTGCAGCGCCTCGCCGTCGACAGCCTCAACGGGCAGGGCAAGACCGTGTCAGTGCTGGTCGCCGACGGCGTGGTGGCAGGGCTGATCGCCATGCGCGACGAGCCGCGACCGGATGCGGCGGCCGGCATTGCGGCGCTTAAGGCCGAAGGCATCCGCACGATCATGCTGACCGGCGACAATCGCCGCACGGCGCAAGCCATTGCCGCTTCGCTCGGCATCGAGGCTCGGGCGGAGCTGTTGCCTCAGGACAAGCAGCGCATCATCGGTGAATTGCAGCGCGAAGGGCTGAAGATCCCAAGGTCGGCGATGGCATCAACGACGCACCGGCGCTCGCCGCCGCCGACATCGGCATCGCCATGGGCGGCGGCACCGATGTGGCGCTGGAGACGGCGGACGCGGCGATCCTGCATGGCCGCGTCATGGACGTCGCGCGGATGGTAAAACTGTCGCGGGCGGTGATGGCCAATATCGGCCAGAACATCAGCGTTGCGCTCGGGCTGAAGGCGGTGTTCCTGGTCACGACCATTTTGGGCATCACCGGCCTGTGGCCGGCGATCCTGGCCGATACCGGCGCCACGGTGCTGGTC
>NZ_RZQI01000986.1:0-2104 GCF_003998335.1 Mesorhizobium sp. M7A.F.Ca.CA.002.05.1.1
GTCCGGTGCCTGCCGCACCGCGGCAATCCGCTCGTCGAAATAGCTTGCCGGCGAGAGATGGGACGAGGTGTTGCTCAGGATCAGCCGGTCGATCCGCTCCGGCGCGTGGATGCCGAGCCACTGCGCGACGAACCCGCCGAGCGACAGGCCAAGGAAATGTACGCGTTGCAGGTCGAGCGCGTCGAGCAGCTCGATGACGTCGCGGCCAAGCCGGTCGAGCGAGTAGGCGCCGACGGGAACGCTCGATCCGCCATGGCCGCGAAAATCGTAGCGCAAGACACGGAAATGCTTCGACAATTCGCCGATCTGCCTGTCCCACATGTGCAGCGTGGTGCCGATGGAATTCGACAGCACCAGCACCGGCTTGCTTGCCTCGCCATCGAAGCGGTAGGCGATGCGCGTGCCGTCGCCCGTTGTGACGAAATTCAGCTCATTCATGATGAAGATTCCTTCTGGAACGTTGAACGAGACAGAGCCTAGCCGTGGAGCGATTTTGTTGATATTACAAAGATAGAACAATCTCTGTAGTAAAAACTGACATGGCCGAATTCACCCTGCACGACCTGCAATGCTTCGATGCAGTGGTCCGCACCGGCGGTTTTCAACCTGCGGCGGCCATGCTGTATCGCTCGCACCCGGCGGTGTTCGCCGCCGTCGCCAAGCTGGAACGACAGCTCGGCCTCATCCTTTTGGACCGCAGCGGCTATCGCGTGCGTCCGACCGAGGCCGGGCTTTCGTTCCACCGCCGAGCGCTATCGCTGCTGCGCGAGTTGGACGGTTTGCGCGTCCATGCCGCCCAGTTGGCGATGGGTGAGGAAAGCGAGATCCACGTGGTGATAGGCGACCTGTGCCCGCGCCCGCATGTGCTGGGCATGCTCGGGCGGTTCTTCGCACAGTGCCCCGGCACGCGCCTGCATCTGCATTTTGAAGCGGTGGGCGGCCCATGGGAGCGTCTATTCGATGACGAAGCCGATCTGATCCTGCACTGGGTCGACAAGGGCGATGCGCGGGTGGAATGGGTCGATCTGTGCAAGGTGTCCTTCATTCCCGTGGTGGCGCCGGGCTTTCTGCCCGGGCGTATCGAGCAGCCGATCACTCTGGATCAGATGCAGGCACTCACCCAATGCGTCATGCGCGACAGCGCCCGCCATTCGCCACAACAAAACTATTCGCTGATCGAAGGCGCGCCGCAATGCCTCGTCGCCGACCAGGGCATGAAGAAGGAGATCATCCTGCAGGGCCTTGGCTGGGGCCACCTGCCCCGCTTCCTGATCGAGGAAGAACTGCATGACGGGCGCCTGCAATCCATTGCCGGCCGCCATCTGCCGGGCCGCACCGACGAACTGGTGGTGGCGCGGCGCCGCGACCGACCGCATGGGCCGATCGCCAACCGGCTGTGGGATCATATCCAGCAGGAAGCGCCGACATTGCGCCGTGCATTGGAGCCGACGGGGCCCGCCGGACAGACACCCACCAACCAGTCGCGAAAGGCGCAAGTGGCAACGCCAGGACCTCTCGGGTCCCGTCCAGCGATCACTTCTTGACATACGCTCCAGGCTGGCGGCCGCTCTTCGGAGCCTTGGCGTCCTTTGAACGCTCCGCGATAGCGGGGCCGGCGCCGGACGTCTTTTCGGTTGCGGCGCTCGGCGTGACTTGCCTTGGCGGGTTTTGTCCCTCCGACTGGCGGGTTCGGTCTTCTACTTCATCCTTCCTGCGGGTGAGCCCCATTCCGCCGGCGGGCTTCTTGTTGGCGGCCGCATCCTGGGAGAATTCATCGGAAGCGTCGGCATCGATCTTTGCCGGATATTTCGTCGCACCGGTTTCATAGCGGGTTTCGTTCTCAGTCATGACATCTCTCCAGTTGCATGACGGATAAACATCTCAGCGGTATCCGAGTTCCAACTCCTGGACTTCGATTCCGGACGGATCTGGGTTCCGGGAGCGCCCGGTCGGCCACCCAAGCGACGAGATGAGCAGCACCCTACTGCAGCAGGCCCTTGACGATGCCGCTCGCCTTGCCGAAATCCATCTGGCCGGCATATTTCTGCTTCAGTGCGGCAATCACCTTGCCCATGTCCTTCTGGCTGGCCGCACCGGTCGCGGC
>NZ_RZQI01000987.1:0-2100 GCF_003998335.1 Mesorhizobium sp. M7A.F.Ca.CA.002.05.1.1
CCTTCAACACGCCGGAGAATGCCCTGATGCAACTGAACCGGCTCTGATGCCGGCGTTCATCTGCCGTTCAAGATGACTGACGGGTTTCGACGGCGCCGGCGTCGGTTTGGATAGCCGCCGGTGGGTATCGAGCATCATCGGCGCAGGATGTGTCGACAAACGAAAACGGGGCCCGTCGAGGCCCCGTCATCATGTCGCAAGGATGCGCTCGATCAGAGCTTGTGCCAGGTCTGGCTCTTGCAGATCAGTCCGCCGAGCACGCAGCCGCTCATCTTGAGAGAGCTGCCCGACAATGTCGCCTTGCCCGAATAGGTCTTGTCGTTTGCCGGATCGGTGATGTTGCCGGCATATTTGTTGTCGCCTGTCGCCTTGAGCGAGCCGATGGTCTTGCCGGCATATTTCCCGGACTTGAGCGTGATGGAAAACGAGCCGCCGCCGGCGATGGCCGCGGTTTCGCCGGCCTGCGTCTTCCAATTGCCTTCGATCGGATCGGCCCATGCTGCACTCGCCACGATCAATGTGGCCGCAAGGGCCAGGCTCAGTTTTCGAAACATGTCTTCCTCCCTGTGGATGTCCGGCCGGATGCTCCGCCTCGCCGGTCTGCCGCTTACGCAAACGTAAGCTAATCCAGCTCCCGGCAAAACAAAAGCGGTGCCGTAGCGGAAGACTTTGGGATTTTGCAGCCGCCTGAAAGCGCCTCCTCGACGATGAAATGAAACGATCGGCGCATCGCCTTTGTCTGCCGTGGTTAGCGAAGTCTTGCCCCCGCGCGAGAAAACTTTCGTCAAATTTGAGGCAAGCAGGCTGAATTGCTGGGTTTGTATCCTTAACGAATTTCGGCGTTTACCTCTTGTTTTAGCTTTGTTTTCCTCAAATTAAGCACGCCATTTAACGACGGATTCAAGCCTGCACGGCATTCTCGAAAGCATCGGAAGAGCAGCCGGCAAGACGAAAGAAGGCAGCTCTCGGGAGCCTGACAGGGGCCGGAAAACAGGGGATTGAAATGGCACGTTTTGAAATGCTTGAAGCAGGTTTCGGCGCTATGGGAGCAACTGCCCAGGCCGACATCCTTTTCGAATTGGGCATGATGTATGCGACCGGCCGCGATTGCGAGACCGATGTCGTTGCCGCCCACAAATGGTTCAACATCGCCGCAATCAAGGGCTCGGCCCGCGCCGCCGAGCTGCGCTCGGAACTGTCGGCCGCCATGTCGAAGGTCGAGATCGCCACGGCGCTGCGCGAAGCCCGCGAATGGATGACCATGCACTGAAATCTGCCAATCGCAGACAGATCCATCGAAGACAGGGAAGCTCCGGGATCAAGGCCGCACAGACGGCCAGACCCGGCGAAATTGAAGGCCGCGCAAGACGGTCACGAAGGCAAGGGAAAGAACGCGGCAGGCCGCAAGGCCCAGTCGTGCGCGACACAGGGAAGCTGAGCGGATTTTTAGGCGCGGGGGCGCCTGGAGATTGCTCGACGGGCAAAAAAGCCGCGACCAGCCGGAACAAGGCTGGCGTGGCTTTTTGCGTGGATGACGTCTTGCAGGCCCAATCGAGCGGCGCCAATGCGCCTAGACAGGCCGAATGAAGGATGAAATTGTCTGGCCTCTCTGGAAGAAGCGCGGCCGGGGCGGCCGCGCGTGAGTGGAGGAGTTCTACCATCATGAAAAAATTGAGTATTTTGAACGCGGCCATATTCGGCCTGATGTTGAGCACGCCGGTCGCATTCGCAGACGACATCACCTTTGCGGTGGTGGGCCCGATGACAGGACAGCTCGCCACCATCGGCGATCAGTTCAAGCAGGGCGCACAGGCTGCCGCCGATGCGATCAACGCCGCGGGCGGTGTCGACGGTCGTCAGATCAAGCTGAGCATCGAAGACGACCAATGCGATCCCAAGCAGGCCGTGTCGGTTGCCAACCGCGTCGTCGCCGATGGCGTCAAGTTCATCGACGGCCATGCCTGCTCGGGTTCCAGCATTCCGGCATCAGCTGTCTATGCCGAAGCCGGCGCCTTGATGATGAGCCCGGCCTCGTCAAACCCGGTGCTGACCGATGCGGCAGCCAAGGCCGGCTGGCCGACGATCATGCGCCTTTATACG
>NZ_RZQI01000988.1:0-2088 GCF_003998335.1 Mesorhizobium sp. M7A.F.Ca.CA.002.05.1.1
CTGCCAGAGCCACAGCAACGCCCAGTAGGACACGACGCCAAGCAGCAGCCCGGCAACGACATTGCCGGTGCCCATCATCAGGCTGGTCAAGGTGTCGCGCGTTTCGAACGAACCCTTGGCGCGGCCGGTGCGCACCAGCCAAAGCTCGATCAGGATCGCGACCACGAAGAACGGAATGGCCAGTTGGGTGACTTGCGGGAAATTGTAGCTGTCCATCATGCGGCCGCCCCAGTGGAATTCGAACGTTGCTGCTCAAGCGCTTTCAGCAGGCCCTGCGCATCCGTTGAGCTGGCAAAGCGGAAGCGGCCGCCCTTCCAAGTGAAGTCGGCGAGCCGCAGCGAAACCGTGTTCGCCCCTCCGGCGTTCAAAACCATGACATCTTGAGGTGTGACGATGCGGGTCAAGAAGCAATCGCCGATGCCGTGAACGATGCCGATGCGCCCTCGCCCGATATCCAGAAACGCAGTCCTGGCATCCGCTGTCAGGCGGACTACCGTCGCGATCTCGTCGGGAAAATCCTCAGCGAATCGGCTCACCGCGCGATTGGCACTGCTGAGCGTCGCTATCTTGCTGCCGCCGGTGAAATGCACCGCCGCAACCGACAGCGCGATGCCGAAGGTAACGATCGCCACCAATATGGGTAAGCTCATTCATCTCCTCCGGGCCGGCCTGTTGTCTTCGGCAACAGTTTGGCGCGGGGACGTCTTAACACGATTGACGTTTACGTCAAAGCGCAGGCCAGCCCTTGCTCGCGCGACGCAGCAGCAGCCAATGCCGGCGCAAGGCCGACAGCCGCGCCACGCCTTCGAGCGGCGAACCATTCTCCATCTTGCCGAGGTAGGCACGTGACAGGGCGAGCGGCAGGAATGCCGGACGCAGCGAGACAGGCAAGGTCGGTGCGCCTTGCTCGAAGGCGGAAAGATGTTCCCGTGCCAGCGCCATCATCGCCGCCACCGCGCGTTTGGCGCCGGGTCCGCCATCACCAGCAATGAATTCTTCCGGCGACGATCCCGCCGCCGCCAAAATATCGGCCGGGACAAAACACTGTCCGCGCCGGCGATGCAGCGGCAACAGCAGCAACAGGCCGGTCATCGCCTGCGCACAGCCTGCCCTGCCCGCCAGATCGGCAAAGCGCGGCGCCCCGACGGGATCGAGCACCATCGCCGCAAGCTGGATGAGCGCGGCAGCAGTCTCGCCGCAATAGCCTTCCAGGTCAGTGCGCGACGGCATCGGGTCGTCATAGAGGTCGAAGATGCGTGCATCGAGCATGTTCTCGAAGGCCGGCTTCGGCAGGCCGAACGTCGCTATCGTGGCGTTCAAGGCTTCGGCTGTGGGATGGCCGGCGCCCGCTTCTCCGCCAGCGGCAATGACATCGCGCCACCATTGCAGCCTCACCTCGCCCGGCAGCGCTTCATGGATGCGATCGCGGATTCCTGCGATCTCGGCATTGAAGGCGTAGAGCGAAAACAGCGCGTCGCGCTTGTCGTCGGGCGCGTAGAGCGCGGTCAGATAGCGGTCATGGTCGGCGGCGCGCACCGCGTCCATGACGATTTTGGCATTCTGGGACATGTCAATCGACGGCGATGAGCGCGGCGGCCACGGCGCGCTCTTCCGCCAGAAGGACATTGTAGGTCCGTACCGCGGCACCGGTCGACATCGGGTCGGACGCAATGCCGGCAGCCTTCAGCGCGGCTCGCAGTGCGGCGGGCAATGGCCGGAGATCCCTGCCCATGCCGACCAGCAGGATCTCGACCTTGCCGGCCTCAGCCAGCAGCTTGTCGAAATCCGCCACCGTCAGCACCAGAGGATCAGCCGGTTCCCAGCCATGGATGCCGGATGGCAGGCACATGAGCGAACCGCGATGCGACATGTCGGCAAAGCGGAACCCGCCATTGCCATAGGCTTCGATCGGCGCGCGGCCCGGAAAATGCGCCTCGCGGATGACGATGCCTTTGCCGGTCACCGCTATACCCCTTCGGGGCGGCGCGTCAGGTCGCGACCGCCTTGCCGCCATTGACCGGCTTCTCCTCGTCGGCCGAAGCCTGCGGCCTCAGCTTGAACAGGATCAGCAACGGTGCGGCGATGAAG
>NZ_RZQI01000989.1:0-2086 GCF_003998335.1 Mesorhizobium sp. M7A.F.Ca.CA.002.05.1.1
GTTTCTGCACGACGTCATTGTGGCTTTGCGGCCAGTGCCAGCTCCGCCGCAGCCGCCAGCCGTCGACGATGTCGCCCACCAGATAGATGATATCGGCATCGTGATATCGAAGGAAATCGATCAGGAACTCGGCCTTGGCCGCCTTCGAGCCCAGATGGACGTCGGATATGAACATGCTGCGGAAAGTGCGGGGCTCTTGGCCGGACATCGCGATTTCACCGTTGCTTTCGCGAGCCTATGCCCCGATTCATGCAACAACCGTATGACGGTTGCGATTGGTCCAGCCGAAGGACTAGCTTGCCGGCCAAATCACAGGAGAAATCGTCATGGATCTCGGTATCCGCGGAAAGAAGGCCATCGTCTGCGCTTCGAGCAAGGGACTTGGGCGCGGTTGCGCCATGGCGCTGGCCGAGGCCGGCTGCGATGTCGTGGTCAACGGGCGCAACGCCGAACTGGTGGCGAAAACCGCCGCGGAGTTGCGCGAGCGATATGGCGTCACGGTGACGGAAGTCGTCGGCGACGTTTCGAAGCCGGAGGTGCAGAAGGCGCTGCTCGCGGCCTGTCCCGAGCCGGATATCCTGGTCAACAACAATGGCGGCCCGCCGCTTCGCGATTTCCGCACGCTCGATCGCGAAAAGATCCTCGAAGGCGTCACCCAGAATATGGTGACGCCGATCGAGCTCGTGCAGGCCGTGCTGGACGGCATGGCGGCACGCGGCTTCGGCCGCATCGTCAACATCACATCGCTGTCGGTCTATGTGCCCATTCCCGGCCTCGACCTGTCGTCCGGCGCGCGTGCCGGCCTGACCTCGTTCCTTGCCGGCGTGGCCAGAACGGTGATCGACCGCAACGTGACCATCAACAGTCTTTTGCCGGGCAAACTCGACACCGACCGGCTGCGCGGCCCGCACGAGGCCGGCACCATCGAGGATCCTGCCGCAGCCGCTGCACGCAAGACCCGCATCAGCGCTGATGTTCCGGCCAAGCGGCTCGGCACGCCGGAAGAATTCGGCCAGATCTGCGCCTTCCTGTGCTCGGTCCATGCGGGCTATCTGACCGGGCAGAACATACCGGTCGATGGTGGTCTCTACGTCAGCGCCTTTTGATCAACTTGTCCGTGAAACTGTAGGAGCCGTCCGTTAGAGAATCGGCATAAGCATTTGATCATTAGCGACTTTCTACGCGCCGCCGGGTAAAGCTGCCGGCGCGTCAATTAGCGTCGCGAAAAACCACGGCTGCATGCTAAAAGGGAATCTCCAGCCAGATTTCGAGGGAGCGGCCGCATGGAAGGCGAGAGCAAAAAGACGGCACGTTCGGACCTCGACGAAGCCGCCCTCTACTTCCACAAGCACCCAAGGCCGGGAAAACTCGAGATCCAGGCGACCAAGCCGCTCGGCAACCAGCGCGACCTCGCGCTCGCCTATTCGCCTGGTGTCGCCGCCCCTTGCCTGGAAATCCGCGACGATCCGGCGACCGCCGCCGACTACACCGCACGCGCCAATCTGGTCGGCGTCGTCACCAACGGATCGGCGGTGCTCGGCCTCGGCAATATCGGCCCGCTGGCCTCCAAGCCGGTGATGGAAGGCAAGGCCGTCCTGTTCAAGAAGTTCGCCGGTATCGATGTCTTCGACATCGAGATCGACGCGCCGGGGATCGAGCGCATGGTCGAGACGATCTCGGCGCTGGAGCCGACTTTCGGCGGCATCAACCTCGAAGACATCAAGGCACCGGAATGCTTCGAGGTCGAGGAACAGTTGAAGGCGCGCATGAAGATACCGGTGTTCCACGACGACCAGCATGGCACCGCCATCATCGTCGCTGCCGCCGTGCTCAACGGGCTGGAATTCGCCCGAAAAACCATATCGGACATCAAGATCGTCACCTCCGGCGCCGGGGCTGCCGCCCTTGCCTGCCTCAACCTGCTGGTCTCGCTCGGCGCCAAAGTCGAAAACATCTGGGTCACCGACCGTTTCGGCGTTGCCTACAAAGGGCGGACCGACGAGATGGACCGCTGGAAAGACCCTTATGTGAAGGACACCGAGGCGCGCACGCTGGCCGACGTCATATCGGGCGCAGATGTCTTCCT
>NZ_RZQI01000990.1:0-2085 GCF_003998335.1 Mesorhizobium sp. M7A.F.Ca.CA.002.05.1.1
GATCAGGATTGCCCGCAGCTCGCTCTGGGCCAATCTGCCCTGCGTCCGGAACGGCCAGGTGCGGACCATTCCGCCGGTCTGGCCGTTCGGCGGTCTCACTGCTGCCGCGCGTTTCGCCGAATTCGTGGCAGCGGCATGATCGCTCAGGCAATGTCCCTGCCGCGACAGCGCGACGGCATCGGCGCGTTCATCCTGCTGGTGGCCGTGCCCGCGGGCCTGGCACTGATGCTGACCATCTTCGATCTCATCAACCTTTTCCCGACGCACTTGTGGTGGCATGCGCTCACCGCTCCCGACACATCCGATCCAGCGCAGTTGCTGTATCGCTATGCCTTCCTCCCGCGTGTCGCCGTCAGCATGCTGGCCGGCGCGGCACTTGGTCTCGCCGGTGTCGTCATGCAGCATGTGCTGCGCAACCCGCTGGCCGAGCCGACCACGATCGGCACCAATGCCGGAGCGAGCCTCGCATTGGCGGCCGCCACCCTCTACGCACCATGGTTGCTGGAAGGTGGCCGCGAAGGCGTGGCGCTGGCTGGCGGCGCGCTCGCCACATCAGCCGTTTTCGCACTGGCGCGCGGGCGCAGCTTTTCGCCAGTGTCGATCATCATCGCCGGCCTCGTCGTCAGCCTCACTTTCGGCTCGGCCGGCGCGCTGCTGATGGCGCTCAACCGCGAATACACCGAGGAGCTGTTCATCTGGCAGAGCGGCTCGCTGGTGCAGAATGGCGACGCGGCGGTCCTTGTTCTGGCGCCATGGCTGCTGGCCGGCATCTGCGCCGCGCTCCTACTCTGGCGACCGCTACGCCTGCTCGACCTCAGCGACGACGGCGCGGCATCGCTCGGCACCCGGCCGGCCGTCATCCGCCTTGCCGGCATGACAGTCGCCGTCTCGCTTAGCGCGCTGGTCGTCGCCGAGGTGGGCGTCATCGGTTTCGTGGCGCTCGCCGCCCCGGCGCTGGCGCGGCTGGCCGGAGCGCGCACGCTTGGCCGCCGCCTGGTCTGGTCGCCGCTGGTCGGCGGTGCCCTGCTCTGGCTCACCGACCGGCTGGTGCAGCATTTGCCGTTCACCGGCGAAACCCCCGCCGGCACCGCGACCGCTTTGCTCGGCGCGCCGCTGCTGCTGTTCCTGTTGCCGCGAATGCGAACCACCCCCGAAAGGCAGGCCGACATGGTGTCGTCGATACGCCTGCCGACAAACGGCCTGCCGTTGATCGCGGGCCTGCTGGCGCTCATCCTCGCGGTTGTCCTCGCCATCGGCTTTGGCCGTGGCGCAGGCGGTTGGCACTGGATCGCATCCGCGGATTTGACCGAGCTGCTTGCCCTGCGCGCGCCTCGCGTCGTCGTCGCCCTGTCGGCGGGCGTCCTGCTCGCCGTCGCCGGCACGCTGATGCAGCGCATGACCGGCAACCCGATGGCCGCACCCGAGGTCCTGGGCATTTCCGGCGGCGCCTCTTTCGGCGTGCTGGCGCTGCTGCTGCTCAGCGACAGCTTCGACCGCTCAACAATGCTCGGCGCGGCCTTGGCGGGCGCCTTGCTGGCGCTGACGATCGTCGTGCTGGTCGGGCGACGCAATGCCCTGTCGCCGGAACGGCTGCTGCTTGCCGGCGTCGCCGTTGCGACGGTCGCGTCCGCCTTCGCCGCGCTGCTTCTGGCCAGCGGCGATCCGCGCATGGACTTCCTGCTCGCCTGGCTGTCGGGATCGACCTATCGCGCAACGCCAACGGATGCCTTCACCGCCGCAACGGTCGCGGTCACCGTCCTCGCGCTGGCGCCGCTGACCGCGCGCTGGCTCGATATACTGCCGCTCGGCGAAACCGCCGCGCGTGGCCTTGGCCTGCGACTGGGACGTGTTCGCGCCACATTGCTTGCGCTCACCGCATTGGCCACCGCAACCGCGACATTGGTCATCGGCCCGCTGAGCTTCGTCGGCCTGATGGCGCCGCACCTCGCACGCATGCTTGGCTTCCACCGCGCCGTGCCGCAGCTTCTGGCCTCGGCCATGACAGGCGGGCTGATCCTCGTTGCCGCCGACTGGGCAGGGCGGACGCTGATCTTTCCCTGGCAAGTGCCGGCCGGCCTCATCGCC
>NZ_RZQI01000098.1:0-11300 GCF_003998335.1 Mesorhizobium sp. M7A.F.Ca.CA.002.05.1.1
GTCGGGCATGTCGCGCGGCGCCGGCCTGGTGCTGGCCGCCAAGAACGAGGTGGCGCTGAAGCACATCGAATTCATCCAGCTCGAACCGACCAAGGCGCTGGCAGTGCTGGTGTCGCAGAATGGCGACGTCGAAAATCGCGTCGTCGAGCTGCCCGCCGGCATCACCGTCTCGCAACTGCACGAGGCCTCGAATTTCCTTAACGCCCATATACGCGGCCGCACGCTGGCCGAGGCGCGGATCGAGATCGCCCGCATCAAGGAAGAAACCAGGGCCGCGCTCGACACGCTGTCGCAGGACCTAGTCGAGAAGGGGCTGGCGGTGTGGGCCGGCGCCGATAGCGGCCTGCCGGCACGGCTCATCGTGCGCGGGCGCGCCAATCTGCTCGAAAACGTCACCGCCCAGGCCGACATCGAACTGCTGCGGCATCTGTTCGAGGACATGGAGACGCAGGACGGGCTTATCCAGCTGCTTGACCTCGCCGAGCAGGGCTCGGGCGTGCGCATCTTCATCGGCTCGGAAAACAAGCTGTTTTCGCTGTCGGGCTCGTCGCTGGTGGTGGCGCCTTATCGCGACAAGGATGCCCGCGTCGTCGGCGCGCTCGGCGTCATCGGCCCGACCCGGCTGAACTACGCGCGCATCGTCCCAATGGTCGACTATACGGCGCAGCTGATTTCACGCATGCTGCGCTGAGCTGATCCAACCGAGGAGACGATGATGGCGCTCGAAGAATTCAAGGCCCGGATCAGCCTCCTGCTGGAGGAGATGGTCAACCAGCCGGAAGACCAGCACGAGATCCAGGAGCAGTTGCGCGAAAAACTGCAGGAAATGCGCGCCATGGGCCTGCCGCTGCCGGCCGATCTCGTCGAGTTGGAAAAACGCCTCGACGACGATTTTTACGCCGCCGGGACCTGAACCGGGGAACCGGAAGCTTCCTCCACCTCATCATGTGCCGTGGAACGATCGACGAAACCGGTCGTTCCTGTTTTCACGCCCAAACATTGGAGGACCGAATGATGCGTTTTGCCGGCTCCGCACTTTCCGCCGCACTGTTTCTCTCGACCGCTTCATTCGCCCAGCAGGCGGACGAGCCGGTGCTGAAAGGCGCGGACGCCTTCGGTGACTGGCGAGCCGACAAGCCGGGCACACGCCGCCTGATCGAACCGGATGATCTGCCTAAGCCCTATGCCAACAGATCGACCTCTAACAGCGCCGGCGTTGCGGACATGCCGGCAGACGCGAAGCTGCAACTGCCGCCGGGATTCTCGGCCGAGCTGGTTGCATCCGGCATCGACAATCCACGCGTCGTGCGCGTCGCGCCGAACGGCGACCTGTTCGTCGCCGACAGCAAAGCCAACCAGGTCCGCATCTATCGCCTCGCCGAAGGCGGTGCGAGCCCTGTGCAGGACGGCATCTTTGCCGGCAGTCTCAAACGGCCCTATGGCATTGCCTTCTATCCGCCGGGCGCTGACCCGCAATGGGTCTATGTCGCCAATAGCGACAGCATCGTGCGCTTTGCCTACCGCAATGGCGACCTGAAGGCCTCCGGCGATCCGGAAACCATCGTCGGCAACATCCCGGCCAATCATCACTGGACCCGCGACATCGCCTTCTCGCCTGATGGCAAGACGCTTTATCTGTCGGTCGGCTCGGGATCGAATGTCGCCGAGCGCATGGGCAAGGAACCGAAGGGCGGCCTCGACGCCTGGGCGAAGTCGCAGCCGTTGGGTGCAGCCTGGGGTTCCGAAGACGGCCGCGCCGGCGTGCTGGCCTTCGATCCCGATGGCAAGAACGGCCGCATCTTTGCCACCGGCCTGCGCAACTGCTCGGGTATGACCGTGCAGCCGGCGACCGGCGCGCTGTGGTGCGTCGTCAACGAACGCGATGCGCTTGGCGACAATGTGCCGCCCGAATACGCGACCGTGGTCAAGGAGGGCGCCTTCTATGGCTGGCCCTGGTACTATATCGGCGACAATGAGGATCCGCGCCACAAGGGTGAGCGCCCCGATCTTGCCGGCAAAACGACCGTTCCCGATGTGCTGATGCAGGCGCATTCGGCTCCGCTCAACATCGCCTTCTACGAAGGGAAGAGCTTTCCGGCCGAATACAAGGGCGATGCTTTCGTCGCTCTGCACGGTTCATGGAACCGCGGCAACCGGACCGGCTATAAGGTGGTGCGATTGCTGTTCAAGGACGGCAAGCCGACCGGCGAATATGAGGATTTCATCACCGGCTTCGTCTCCAACGGCGAGGTCTGGGGCCGGCCGGTCGGTGTGGCGGTGACCATGGATGGCGCGCTGATCGTCACCGAGGACGGCAACGGTACCATCTGGCGTGTCACCCATGGCGACGGTCGCTCCTGATCTGCTTGGGTAGCGCAGGCCCCCTCACCCGGATTGCCAACCGAATTGCGAAGAGCAATTCGGGACAATCCGACCTCTCCCCGGCGGGTAGAGGAGGTAGGCGGGCCCGTGCTCGTCTCTTCTCCCCAGTGGGGAGAAGGTGGCCGCGAAGCGGCCGGATGAGGGGGCTTCGTGAGGCGAGGCCCCCGATATCTGGTGCAATAGAATCCGACCCCAGGGAATTCAATCTTAGCCGGTCCCATGCGACAAGGCATTCTGATCTGAGACGAATGCCATGACCCTTACCGGATTCCTCGCCTACAGCGCCGCCCTCGGCATCGCAGCCGCGATCCCTGGTCCCGGCATCACCGCGCTGGTCGCGCGTGCGCTCGGCTCCGGCTTCCGCTCGTCGCTGGCGATGTCCTTTGGCCTGATGGTGGGCGACATCACCTATCTGACCGCCGTGGTGCTTGGCCTCGCCTTCGTCGCACAGAGTTTCGGCATGGTTTTCCTGGCCATCAAATGGCTCGGCGTCGCCTATCTCGCCTTCCTCGGCTGGCGCTTCTGGAACAGCGGCATCACGCCCGAGACCGTCGAGGCCCGAACGGGCAGCGCGGGATTGCTGTCGAGCTTTGCCGCCGGCCTGACTGTCACGCTCGGCAATCCGAAGACGATGATCTTCTATCTCGCCATCACGCCGACCATCGTCGACCTGAAAACCATCACGCTGGCAGACTATGGTATCCTCGTCGCGCTGACCGTTGTCGTGCTGTTGGTGGTGCTGGTGCCGTATCTTGCGCTGGCTGCCAAGGCGCGCTGGTTCCTGAAATCTCCGCGCGCGCTCAAGGCGCTGAACCGCACGGCTGCCGGCTTCATGGTCGGTGCTGCTGCAGCGATTGCCGCCCGCCAATAGCGAGCTTTCGGCCAAAGCATTTCGCAAACAGGCCTTTGCGGGAAATGCTTTTCCGAGACGGCACTGTTTTAGACACAGGTCCCACTCGGATATTTTCAATCGACAGTCTATCTTGCACGGTCGAAGGTCCTATCTTGCCTGCAATTCCACTTGCCTGAAATCCTTACTCGCCTGAAGTTCTGGGAGCGAAACAAATGAAGAAGCCCGCCACATCAGCCCGCGTGCCCGGCCGCGGCCGCGTCTACGATTCCATCACCGACACGATCGGCGATACGCCCCTGGTGCGGCTCGACAAGTTCGCCCGGGAAAAGGGCATCGTCGCCAATCTCATCGCCAAGCTCGAATTCTTCAATCCGATCGCCTCGGTCAAGGACCGCATCGGCGTGGCGATGATCGAGGCGCTGGAGGCGTCGGGCAAGATCTCTCCCGGCAAGACCACGCTGATCGAACCGACGTCGGGCAACACCGGCATTGCGCTTGCCTTCGCCGCTGCCGCCAAGGGCTACAAGCTGATCCTGACGATGCCCGAAACGATGTCGATCGAGCGCCGGAAAATGCTGGCGCTGCTGGGCGCCGAGCTGGTGCTGACAGAAGGCCCGAAAGGTATGAAGGGCGCCATCGCCAAGGCCGACGAACTGGCAGCGACGATCCCCAACGCGATCATCCCGCAGCAGTTCGAGAACCCGGCCAATCCAGAAATCCATCGCACGACGACGGCCGAGGAAATCTGGAACGATACGCATGGCGAGGTCGACATCTTCGTCGCCGGCATCGGCACCGGCGGCACCATCACCGGCGTCGGCCAGGTGCTGAAGAAGCGCAAGCCCTCCGTGCATGTCGTCGCCGTCGAGCCGGACTCCTCGCCTGTTCTGTCGGGCGGCCAGCCCGGCCCGCACAAAATCCAGGGCATCGGCGCCGGCTTTGCGCCCAAAATCCTCGACACGACGATCTATGACGAGATCGTCAAAGTGTCGAACGAGGATTCCGTGGCCAATGCCCGCCTCGTCGCCCGCCTCGAAGGCGTGCCGGTCGGCATCTCTTCGGGCGCCGCCCTGCAGGCGGCCATCGTCGTCGGCTCGCGGCCGGAGAACAAGGGCAAAAATCTTGTGGTGGTCATCCCGTCCTTCGCCGAGCGTTACCTGTCGACAATCCTGTTCGAGGGGCTGGGATCGTAGTCCGACGCTTCTTCGTGACCAAGCTGGCCCGCTGAAAAAACGCCCGTGGCCGCCATCGGCGGCTTGAGCGCCACACCGCTTCCGGTTCAT
The DNA here is from genome assembly GCF_003998335.1 of Mesorhizobium sp. M7A.F.Ca.CA.002.05.1.1. Taxonomy (NCBI): domain Bacteria; kingdom Pseudomonadati; phylum Pseudomonadota; class Alphaproteobacteria; order Hyphomicrobiales; family Phyllobacteriaceae; genus Mesorhizobium; species Mesorhizobium sp. M7A.F.Ca.CA.002.05.1.1. The sequence continues at coordinate 4,519 of NZ_RZQI01000098.1, forward strand.
ATCTCCCCCGGCCTGCTTTGCGCGGGCCGGGGGAGAATTTATGTACAAGCTTTATACCCGTCCCGGCAGCGGCGGCTTCGTGGTCGAGGCGGCGCTGGCGCTGGCCAATGTACCATTTGAGCAGATCGACGTGCCGAAGACCGACCGGCCCGATCCCGCCTTCCTCGACATCAGTCCGTTGAACCAGGTGCCGGTGCTGACCTTGCCGGACGGAAGCTCGATGACCGAATCGGCAGCGATCTGCATCGTGCTTGCCGAGCGACACCCCGACGCCAATTTGGCGCCGGGAGCAGAAGCGCCTGCCCGCGCGGATTTCCTGCGCTGGATGGCCTTTATGTCGTCTGTTCTCTATTCGGCGGTGCTGCGTTTCTACTACGCATACCGCTACACTGCCGATCCCGAAGGCACCAAGGCGGTCAAGCAGGCGGCCGTGGCAGAGATGGACCGCGGCTTTGCCGTTCTCGATGCCGCGCTCGAAGGCCGTGACTGGCTGGTCGGTGACCGGATGTCGCTGGCCGACATCTATCTGGTCATGCTGGTGGCCTGGTATCCCGACATCGACAGCGCGCGGACGGCATGGCCGAACATCGAACGCCTGTGGGCGCGGCTGCGCGACCATCCGCTGATGAAGACGCTCAACACCTCGCACGAGATGTGGCCGGGCTGAAGCTCAATTTCTGAGCACCGCTCTTTTTCCTTGCAGGAACCGGCGCACCGCCGGGTCGCGCTCGAGGCCGATCGCCCGGTCATAGGCTTCGCAGGCTTGCGGTACCTGACCAAGCCTGGCCAGGAGACCGGCGCGTGCGGCCCAATAGGGCTGGTACTCGTCAAGCCGCTTGTCGTCGCCCAGCACGTAAAGAGCCGCCAATCCGGCCACTGCGCCCTCGGCCTCGGCGATCGCCACCGCGCGGTTTATCGCCACCACCGGCGATCCTGCGATCGAAAGCAGCGCGTCGTAGAGTTCCTGGATTGCCACCCAGTCGGTGCGGCCGGTGAGCCTTCGTGCCGCATGCGCGGACTGCACGGCCGCCTCAAGCTGGTAGCGGCCGATGACGCCCTTGGCCGCTGCGTGGGAAAGCAGCGCTTCCGCCTCGTCGATGAGGGCACGGTCCCATAGAAGGCAATCCTGCTCCGCCAACGGCACGAAGTCGCCTTCGGCGCTGCGCCGTGCGGCGCGGCGAGACTCGGCAAACAGCATCAGCGACAACAGGCCCAGTGCCTCCGGTTCCTCCGGCATCAGCGAGGCCACCAGCCGGCCGAGCCAGATGCCTTCGGTCGCCAGGTTGCGGCGCCGCGTTTCGGTGCCGGCCGGATCGGACCAGCCTTCGGCGAAGGCGGCATAGATCGCCTCCAGCACCGCGTCCAGCCTTTCGCCGAGTTCGGCCCGCTCCGGCACGCGGAACGGAATGCCGGTTTCACGGATGCGGCTCTTGGCCCGCACCAGGCGCTGGCCCATGGTTGCGGGCGAGACCAGGAAGGCGGAGGCGATCGTCGCGGCGTCGAACCCCAGCACCGTCTGCAGAATGAGCGGCGAACGCACGCTCGATTCGATCGCCGGATGGGCGCAAGCGAACATCAGCCGCAGCCGATCGTCGGGCAGGTCTTCCTCGGTCATGCGTTCCTCCGCCTCCTGCGCAATCAGCTTGAGATGCTCGCGGCCGGCCTCGCTGGTGAGCCGCCGCCGCACCGCATCGACACGGCGCCGCCGCGCCACCGCCAGCAGCCAGGCTTCCGGCTTTTCCGGCACGCCGGTTCGCGGCCAGCGCTCGAGGGCGGCGGCAAAGGCATCGGCCAGCGCGTCCTCGGCGGCGGCCACGTCGCGCGTGCGCGCAGCGAGCCAGGCGACCAGCTTGCCGTAGCTCTGCCGGGCGGCAGCCTCGGCGGCCGCCCGGGCGTTCTCGGAGCGACTGTCCATCACATCGTCATTTCTCAGACAGGTACTCGGTCAGTTCCCAGATCGGCCGCAGCTCGACAGTGCCGGCGCTGGCCGCCGGGCAGCGCGCCGCCCAGGCGATCGCGGCGTCGGCATCCGCAGCCTCGATCATGTAGAAGCCTGCAAGCTGCTCCTTGGTGTCGGCATAGGGGCCGTCGAGGACGTTGGTCTTGCCACCAGCCACCCGAACCGAGGTGGTCGCCTGACTCGGGCGCAGCCGGTCACCGGCCAGCCACGCGCCGGATTTCTTCAGGGCCTCAGTATAGGCGCCATAGGCGGCACTCATCTGGTAGGTCGCCTCGGCCGGGGCATTCGCCATCGCGGCTTCGTCGGCGTAAATCAAAATCATGTATCGCATGGTCTTCTCCCGTTGTTTCGAAGGCCGCGTCGTTGCGAGCCGGACGTATGTCGCGCGGCAGCGCACGATTTCGACAGGATGCGGAAAACTTTCCGCTCCGACGGATTTTTGTGCAAGCCGCCATCTGCTTCCCGATCTCTCAACCGTTCGTCTAACGAGCACAATTGCGGGTTGGCATTTCCGGCCCACTGTCTAAACTCGCCCCGGTTCGCACCTGGGAGGCGGTGCGGTCGTCGATATTTCAGGGAGGGAAATCGGATGTTTCATTTCAGAACGAAACTTGTTGCAGCCGGCGCTGTGGCGCTGTCACTTGGCCTTGGCGCTGTGTCGGCAGGAGCCCAGGAATTCATCAACGTGCTGACCGGCGGCACATCCGGCGTCTATTATCCGCTCGGCGTGGCGTTGTCGGAAATCTACGGCAAGGGCATCGAAGGCGCTCGCACCCAGGTGCAGGCGACCAAGGCTTCGGTTGAAAACCTCAATCTGCTGCAGCAGGGCAAGGGCGAGATCGCCTTTGCGCTCGGCGATTCCGTCAAGATGGCCGCCGAAGGCAATGCCGAGGCCGGTTTCCCAGGCAAGCTCGACAAATTGCGCGGCATCGCCGCCATCTATCCCAATTACATCCAGATCGTCGCCAGCCAGGAGTCCGGCATCAAGACGCTGGCCGACCTCAAGGGCAAGAGCCTGTCGGTCGGCGCACCGGCGTCGGGCACCGAACTCAATGCGCGCGCGATCTTCGCCGCCGCGGGGCTGAAATACGAGGATCTCGGCCGGGTCGAATACCTGCCCTTCGCCGAATCGGTCGAGCTGATCAAAAACCGGCAGCTCGACGCCACTCTGCAATCGGCCGGACTCGGCGTCGCCTCGATCCGCGACCTCGCCACCTCGGTGCCGATCAATGTCGTGGCGGTGCCGGCCGAGGATGTTGCGAAGATCGGCTCGCCCTATCTTTCGGTGGTCATTCCCAAGGGTACCTATGAGGGCCAAAGCGAGGATGTCGCCACCGCCGCCGTCGGCAATTTCCTCATCACCCGCGCCGATGTCTCCGACGAGATCGCCTATCAGATGACCAAGCTGATATTCGACCATCTCGACCAGCTTGCCGCGGCCCATGCCGCCGCCAAGGCGATCGACCAGGCCAAGGCGCTCGACGGCATGCCAGTGCCGCTGCACCCCGGTGCGGAACGGTATTACAAGGAGAAGGGATTGTTGAAGTAGCGGAGCATGGCTCGGCTATCGGAGATGCACTCGCCAGGCGTCCCCCTCTGCCCTGCCGGGCATCTCCCCCTCAAGGGGGGAGATTGGCCGTCACCATACCTTTCGCCATTCGCTAGCGTTGCAGAACGTGCGCAGACACCGACGCTGCTGATCTCCCCTGAGGGGGAGATGTCCGGCAGGACAGAGGGGGGCGCCTCGCACTACACTTCGCTCCTTCTGGAGACAGTCGGATGAGCGAAGCATCGTCTGGAACAACGACCGACGGCAAATCCACCACCTTCCATCTGCCTGCCGTCGAAGAACAGGTCGAAGGCCTGCCACCCGGCTTCGGCGACGGCATCGCCGGCAAGGCCGCCTTTCTCATCGCCGTCGCCTTTTCCGTGTTCCAGATCTATGTCGCCGCCTATGGCAGCATGCCGAGCCAGGTGGTGAGGGCGATGCATGTCGGCTTCCTGCTGCTGCTCGGCTTCGGCCTGATCGCCAATCTGCGCGCCAAGAGCATGCCGGCCAAAGCAGCGTTCTGGGCGCTCGGGGCGCTCGGCTTCGGCACCGGCCTGTACAATTGGGTGTTCTACACCGACCTCATCCGCCGCTCCGGCTTCCTGACCACGCCGGATCTCATCGTCGGCGCGGTGCTGGTGGTGCTGGTCTTCGAGGCGGCGCGGCGGCTGATGGGGCTGCCGCTGGCGATCATCGCCTTCATCTTCCTCGCCTACTGCTTTTTCGGCAACCATCTGCCGCCGCCGCTCGTCCATCGCGGCTATGATTTCGCCCAGCTGGTCGACACCTTCGCCTACGGCACCGAAGGCATCTACGGCACGCCGATCTATGTCTCGGCCGCCTACATCTTCATCTTCGTTGTCTTTGCCGCCTTTCTCGAACGCGCCGGCATGATCGCGCTGTTCAACGATTTCGCGCTGGGCCTTGTCGGCACATGGCGCGGCGGCCCGGCGCAGGTCTGCGTGCTGTCGTCGGCGCTGATGGGCACCATTTCCGGCTCGGGAGTCGCCAATGTGGTGGCCAGCGGCCAGTTCACCATCCCGCTGATGAAGCGCTTCGGCTTCCGCTCGGCCTTTGCCGGTGCCGTCGAGGCGACCTCCTCGATGGGCGGCCAGATCATGCCGCCGGTGATGGGCGCGGTCGCCTTCATCATGGCCGAGACGCTGAACGTGCCTTATGCCGATGTGGTCAAGGCGGCGATCATCCCAGCGCTGCTCTATTTCGGCGCGTGCTTCTGGCAGGTGCATCTGGAAGCCGGCAAGGCCGGGCTGCACGGCATGGCCAAGGCGGACCTGCCCAATCCGTGGGACGCGGTGAAACAGCACTGGCCGCTGGTGCTGCCGCTGGCAGCGCTCGTCTACCTGCTGTTTGCCGGCTACACGCCGATCTTCGCCGGCACGATGGGCCTGGCGCTGACCATCGTGCTCATCCTCGGCACGCCGCTGGCAGCAGCGATCGGTCCGCTCGCCTTCCGCATCGTCTTCTGGATCGCGCTCGGGCTTGCCGCCGCTTCGTTCATGAAGTTCGGCGTCAATCTCCTCGGCGCCGTCATCGCCGCACTGGTGGTCGCCTGCTTCACATTCAAGGGCGGCCGCGAGACGCTGCGGATCTGCGTCGACTCGCTCGCCGAAGGGGCCAAGAACGCGCTGCCGGTCGGCATTGCCTGCGCCATCGTCGGCATCGTCATCGGCACGCTGACGCTGACCGGCATCGCCTCGACCTTCATCGGCTGGATCATCTCCATCGGCGAGAACAATCTGTTCCTGTCGCTGTTGCTGACCATGCTCACCTGCCTGGTGCTGGGCATGGGCATCCCGACCATTCCCAACTACATCATCACCTCGTCGCTGGCCGGGCCGGCGCTACTCGAGCTTGGCGTGCCGCTGCTGGTCAGCCACATGTTCGTCTTCTATTTCGGCATCATGGCCGATCTGACGCCGCCAGTGGCGCTGGCCGCCTTTGCCGCGGCACCCATGGCTAGGGAAAGTGGCCTGAAGATCGGCATCCAGGCGACTAAACTCGCCATTGCCGGCTTCGTCGTGCCGTTCATGGCGGTCTACACGCCGGCTCTGATGCTGCAGGACGCCGGGCCGATCGCCGCCCAGTTCGGCTATCCCGTCGAGGTCGCCTACATCGTCGCCAAGGCCTGCATGGGCATCGTGCTGTGGGGTGCCGCCGCCGTCGGTTTCCTCGCCAGCCGCATGGCATTGTGGGAACGGCTCATCGCCTTCGCGGCCGGCGTGCTGCTGGTCGCCGCGGTGCCGCTGACCGACGAGGCCGGCTGGGCGCTGGCGCTGGCCTGGATCGGCTGGCACTGCTTTCGTGCGCGGCAGGCTTCAGCCAAAACATGAGCCTTTGCATCCTGGCCGCCGGCAAGATGGTGACGTTCTCCGTCGCCGCCTTTACGCTGTCCTGGACGCATTCGGTGGAACGGACGCGCTGGGAGGAAGACTGGAAGGTCACGCCTATCGGCCTGCAGCTGGTCGAGGCGCGGGTCAAGAGCTCGGGCGCCGGCATGGAGCCATCGGAAGGCGCGGTGCTGAAGAATGGCTGGTGGGCCTACACGCCCACGGTCGGCCCACAGCGGCGCGTCATACTCGCCGCCTCTGGCGCAACCGGCGACGGCTGGACGCTGTGCTCGGTTCAAGGCTGCCGGGAATTGGGCAAGGGGGCCGGCGACGCGATCGTGCTGAAGCCGTGCGAATCCACCGGTTCGAGCCAACCGCGATAACGCCCGATCAATGCGCTGAGCGGCGGCTCGTTCTCCAGCAGCCACATCCTCAGTCAAGGAACCGCTCGCGCAGCTCCGGAGAAGGAACCTCGCAGCTGTCCTTCCTGCCGAACAGCGCGTAGCGATTCCTGGCAACGCGCTCATAGAGCCAGTCGCGCAGCGGGCGCGGCAGCAGCAGCAGCGTTTTTGCCGCCCGCCAGGGCCAGCCGAGTTCCGCCATGACAGCGACGAAGCTGTCGAGCCGCGTGAAGGCGACGCCGTCGATCAGGACGAGGTTGGTTTCGTAAGAGTCCGTGCGCAGTCCATGCTTCCGAAACAGCGTTTCACCGAAGGGCGACTGCGCGGTGGCGAAGCGGAAACGGCCTTGGCGATCGAGCCTGACCACCATGCGCACGAAGCCGGAGCAGAGCACACAGACGCCATCGAAAACGATCAATCGATGGCGTGCGTCGAGAGTTGTTCCGGAGGGACGATTTGACTGGGGTCGACTGGGTTGGGAATGGTCGGTCACGCTGGCCTCGGCTGCTCGTGTCCTATGACAC
>NZ_RZQI01000991.1:0-2083 GCF_003998335.1 Mesorhizobium sp. M7A.F.Ca.CA.002.05.1.1
CCAGAAGACGCCGCGCGAGATCGGGATCAGCGCCAGCACCGCCGTCAGCGCCGTCAGCGTGATCGGCCGGAAACGGCGAACGGCCGAACCGATGATCGCCTCGTAGCGGTCCATGCCCGCGGCGATGTCCTGGTCGATCTGGTCGACCAGGATGATCGAGTTGCGCATGATGATGCCGAGCAGCGCGATGACGCCGAGAATGGCGACAAAGCCGAACGGCGCGCCGCTGATCAAGAGTGCCGCGGCAGCACCGATAATGCCAAGCGGACCGGTCGCCAGCACCAGCATCGCCTTGCCGAAGTTCTGCAGCTGGATCATCAAAAGCACGACGATGACGGCCAGCATGATCGGCGCCTTGGCGGCGATCGAAGCCTGGCTTTCCGCCGAATCCTCCGCACCGCCCTGGATCTCGACCTTGTAACCTGGCGCCAATCCGTCACGCAGGCCCTGCATATCCTTGTACAGTTTGGTGACGACGTCATTGGACTGCACGCCGTCGGGCAGCGTTGCCCGCACACTGATGGTCGGCAGACGGTCGCGGCGCCACTCGATGCCTTGCTCCAGCACCGGCACCACCTTGGCAACCTGCGACAGCGGCACGAAGCCACCGAAGTCGGTCGGGATATAGACCGAGTCGACCGAGGACAGCAGGCTGCGGCTGGCATCCGGCTCGCGGGCGACGATGGACACCGTCTCCTCGCCGTCGCGGAAGTCGTCGAGCGGCGCGCCGGACATCGCCGCCTGCAGCATCTGGCGGATGCGCTGCGAGGTGACGCCGAGTGCGCGGGCACGATCCTGATCGATGACCAGCTTCATCGCCGGAACCGGCTCCAGCCAGTCATCATGCACGGCGCCAAGCAGCGGATCCTCACGGAACTTCGCCTTCACCTGGTCGGCGATGCGGCGCACCTCCTGGCGATCCGGCCCCATGACGCGCATCTGCACCGGCCAGCCGGTCGGCGGGCCGAGGAACAGACGATCGACCTTGGCACGGATGGATGGGAAGTCTTCAGCCAGAACGGTGCGCAACTTGACGATCAGCCGTTCGCGGGCCGGTTCGTCATTGGCCATGACGAGCAGCTGGGCAAAGTTGGGGTTGCTCAGCTGCTGGTCCAGCGGCAGGAAGAAGCGCGGCGCGCCTTCGCCGATATAGGTGGCGATGAAACGCTTGTCCTTGTCGTCCATCATCTTGGTTTCGAGCGCCTTGGCCTGCGCCTCGACTTCCTTGATGCTGGTGCCTTCCGGCAGCCAAAGGTCGACGAGGATTTCCGGCCGCGACGATTGCGGGAAGAAGTTCTGCGGAATGAACTGGAAAGCCCACAGGCTGGTGCCGAAGGTGACCAGCGTCATCACCAGGACGATGATGCGATGGCGCACGGCCCAGCTGACGGTAGCACGAAGCCGGCGGTAGAAACGCGTGTCGAAGACATCGTGATGGCTGCCGGCATGCTTGCGCTGCTTGAGGATCATGTTGCCGAGCCATGGCGTGAAATAGACCGCGACGAACCAGGAGACGATCAGCGCGATGCCGACGACATAGAACAGGGTGCGGACATATTCGCCGGCGGTCGAGGCCGCGAAGCCGACCGGAATGAAGCCGGCTGTGGTGATCAGCGTGCCGGTCAGCATCGGGAAGGCGGTCGAGGAATAGGCAAAACTCGCCGCCTCGACCTTGACCATCCCCTCCTCCAGCTTGCGCTCCATCATCTCGACGACGATCATCGCGTCGTCGACCAGAAGACCGAGCGCGATGATCAGCGCGCCGAGCGAGATGCGCTGCAGGTCGATGCCGAGTTCGTACATGATGGCGAAGGTCGCAGCCAGCACCAGCGGGATGGCGATGGCGATGACCAGGCCAGAACGCCAGCCTATCGACAGGAACGAGACGACGAGCACGATCAGCAACGCTTCGCCGAGCGCATGCATGAACTCGGCCACCGCATCGGTGACGACGCCCGGCTGGTCGGAGATCTGGTCGACCGCAACGCCGTAGGGCAGCGCCTCTTCGAAGCGCTTGTAGGTGGCCTCGACATCCTTGCCGACGTCGGTAACCTTGAAGCCCTTGGCCATGACGACGCCCAAC
>NZ_RZQI01000992.1:0-2073 GCF_003998335.1 Mesorhizobium sp. M7A.F.Ca.CA.002.05.1.1
CGGCTATCGCAACATAGAAGCCGACGATCTCGGCCCGTGATCGGTCCGGTTAGCCGCCGATCTTGTCCAGCGACGTCTCGATTGCCTTCCAGAGCTCTTCCACCGGCTCGCAGCCGACCGAGAGGCGAACGAAGCCGGCGGCAACGGCATCGCCTCGCTTCAAGCGCCGCTCGGCGGAGGTGTGGACGCCGCCGAAGGATGTCGCGGCCTGCATCAAGGCGCAATTGTTGATGAAATCCTCGGCCTTGTCCTCCGAGGCGAGCTCGAAAGAGATCAGAAAGCCGAAGCGCTCCATCTGGGCACGGGCAAGGTTGTGCGACGGATCGCCTTCCAGTCCGGGATAACGCAGGCCGCTGATTGCCCGGTGGCCCTGCAGCCGCCGCGCGATGACTTCCGCCGAGGAACACATGCGATCGAAGCGCACATCCAGTGTCTCCAGGCCGCGATGCACCAGCCAGGCTTCGAATGGTCCGGGAATGCTGCCGGAAACTTCGCGCCAGCCGGTCACGGCGGCGATGATCTCGGCATTGCGGCTGGCGACATGGCCGAACAGCACATCTGAATGGCCGTTGGGTGCCTTGGTGTCGGCGGCAACGACGATATCGGCGCCATGGTCGAGCGGCCGCTGGCCGAAGGGTGTCATGGTCGTGTTGTCGACCACAAGGATCGCGCCGGCTTTGTGAACAGCATCGGCAACGGCGGCGATATCGCAGATATCCAACCCCGGATTGGCAGGGGTTTCGACAAAGGCGAGGCGATAGCCATCGAAGCCGCCGTCGAGGAAGGTCGAGGTAGGCCTGACATCGTAGGCGATGCCGAGCGGCTTGAGGAAGCGATCGGCCAGCGCTCTTGTCGTGTGGTAGCCGTCCGATGGCAGCAGGATACGGTCGCCAGTCTTGAGCACGGCAAAAAACGCCGCCGAGATTGCCGCCATTCCTGAAGGGAAGGCGACGCAAGGCGCGTCCTCCAGATGGGCCAGCATATGTTCGACCGCGTCCCAGGTCGGGTTGCTGAATCGCCCGTACTGGTTGAAACCGGTGGCGTCGCCGGGCGCATGAAAGATGGCGGCCATGGTCAGTGGCAGGGGAATGGAATCGCCCATGGCAAGCCCGCTGCGACGCAGGTGAGGAAGCGCTGCAGCGCGTGACTTTGCAGTTTCAGACATCGAATTTCCAACCCTGTTTGCGACCGGCGATATGTGGCGAGACGCTATGCCCGGCAGCGGCGCGCGGCAAGGCGCGTCCGGGTGGGCCAGGCGGCTCTAAACGGTTCGTTAGGCTTAATAGACCATAAAGACGAGACGTGTCGGCGAGGCTGCTCTCATTGGTCGCGGCGCGCGTGTTTGTGAAGCCTAATCCCGTTGACGCCCATAGTGCCCCATGATATCCCATCTAGACATCAAAGCCTTCGTTCCGTGTCAGGGTAAAGCGTACGCCAATCGGGCAGCCGCGGCGGCTGCGCGTTTGCCGGTTTTTGCCCGTGCGGATGAGGCTGATGCGGGGCAGGGAGCGCGCTGCGGCGGCGCGTGCGACAAGATGGAGAGGGGTGCGGCGGCGCAAGCGGCTGTAGCGTTTAATGGACCGGTTTCTGTCAAGCACGGTGAGCAGGATCGATGCGAAGGGACGGGTGTCCGTTCCCGCGCATTTCCGTGCGGTCGTGCAGAAGCGCGGCTATTCGGAACTCTATGCGCTGCGCTGCCTGGATCTGCCGGCGATGGATGTCGGCGGGCTCGATCTGCTCGACCGCTACGAGCAGCGCATCGCGCTCGAGGATCCCTTCCTGCAGACGGCGGACGATATGTCGTTCTTCTGCCATGGCGACGGAACCTTCTTGAAACTCGACCAGGACGGCCGCATCACGATGAGCGATTTCCTTCGCGAACACACCGGCATTTCGGCGGAAGTGGCCTTTGTCGGGCGCGGCAATTTCTTTCAGATCTGGGAGCCGGGACGGCTTGCCGCCTATGGGGCGCAGGCGCGGGCACGGCTTTTGCAGCTTCGGCAGGGGACGAAGCCTGGGGAGCGACCGGAATGACGGCAGGCCACGGCGATGACCTTCCTCGCGCCGTAGATG
>NZ_RZQI01000993.1:0-2073 GCF_003998335.1 Mesorhizobium sp. M7A.F.Ca.CA.002.05.1.1
GCGCTGGCGCGAAAACTCCTCGTCATTCTCAATGCAAAAGCACGCGATGCGCGCATGGAGTTCGCCAATGCAACTTGACACCACAGATAGTCGCTCATTGCCCTGCCGGGCATTTCTCCCCGTATAGTGACGGGGAGAAAGATGCTGTTGTCCGATGGTTTCACCAATTATCAATGTTGCGAGAAGAACGCCAAGAGTGCGGCCAGCTTCCTTCTCCCCGTCACTATACGGGGAGAAGATGCCGGCAGGCAGATGAGGGGCGGCGCAAGCGGATCGCGCTAAGCCCGTTCGGCCAGCAATTCCTCGCCGCGCTTCTCGCGGATTAGATTGACGAAGCGACGGAACAGATAGTGCGAATCCTGCGGGCCGGGCGAAGCCTCCGGGTGATGCTGGACCGAGAACACCGGCCGGCCAGTCAGCGTGATGCCGCAGTTCGAACCATCGAACAGTGAGACGTGGGTTTCCTCGACGCCTGATGGCAGCGAGTCGGCATCGACGGCAAAGCCGTGGTTCATCGAGACGATCTCGACCTTGCCGGTGGTGTGGTCCTTGACCGGATGGTTGGCGCCGTGATGGCCCTGGTGCATCTTGGCGGTCTTGCCGCCCAGCGCCAGTGCCAGCATCTGGTGGCCGAGGCAGATGCCGAACACGGGGATGTCGGTCTTCAACAGATCCCGGATGACCGGCACGGCATAATCACCGGTGGCTTCCGGGTCGCCGGGGCCATTGGAGAGAAAAATGCCGTCCGGCTGCATGGCAAGGATTTCTTCGGCGCCGGTCTTGGCCGGCACCACCGTGACCTTGGCGCCGAGGCCGGCGAGCAGGCGCAATATGTTACGTTTGACGCCATAATCGATGGCGACGACATGCATTGTCGGTTCGGTCTGTTCGCCAAAGCCTTCGTTCCACACCCAGGGCGTCTCGCGCCAGACCGAGGACTGGCCCGAGGTGACATCCTTGGCGAGGTCGAGCCCGATCAGGCCCGACCATGCGGCGGCGCGCCGCTTCAGATCGTCGAGATCGAACACGCCGTCGGGCGCGTGCGCGATGACGGCGTTGGGCATGCCCTTTTCGCGGATCAGTGCGGTCAGAGCGCGCGTGTCGATGCCCGACAGGGCGACGATGCCGCGCTTCTTCAGCCATTGGTCGAGACCGGCGCCGGCGCGATAGTTGGAAGGATTGGTGACATCGGCCTTGAACACGGCGCCGACGGCACCGGCGCGGGCGGCGGGATTGAGGTCCTCGATGTCCTCGTCATTGGTGCCGATGTTGCCGATATGCGGGAAGGTGAAGGTGACGATCTGGCCGGCATAGGAAGGGTCTGTGAGGATTTCCTGGTAGCCGGTCAGCGCCGTGTTGAAGCAGACTTCGGCGACGGCGGAGCCGGTGGCGCCGAGACCGCGACCTTCGATGACGGTGCCGTCGGCCAGCACCAGAAGGGCGGTCGGCTTTTCAGTGGCCCAGGCGGGCGTCGAGGCGGCGGTCATCTCGGCCATGCGGCACTCCTATCAGGCCGCGCGCTGCAACCGGCCCGGCGGGCCATCTGCGCGGCAAACGGCGCGAAGCGGCGATTTCGCGGCTCCCACGCAGTCAAATTTCCGTTCATGCAAGGCCCAGTACATAGGGGAAGGGGGCAGGGCGGTCAATGATCATGCGAAATGCCGCCATGTTTTATTTCGCCTAGCAAAATCAGTGGCTTGCCCCGGCATATCAGGGTTTGCCTTGGCTCGCCCCCGGCGCTATTGTCCGCGCCGATCGAAGGAGAATGCACCATGCGCGGAAAAATCGCCGAATCCCTGAAGAGCGCGATGAAGGCGCAGGACAAGCACCGGCTGCCGACATTGCGGCTGATCCAGGCGGCTATTCACGACCGCGACATCGCCAATCGCGGTTCGGGCAAGGAGCCGGCCAGCGACGAGGAGATCCTGCAGATCCTGGCCAAGATGGTGAAGCAGCGCGAGGAATCGGCCAAAGCCTTCGACGACGGCAAGCGGCCCGATCTCGCCGCGCAGGAGCGCGGCGAGATGGAGATCATCCGCACCTTCCTGCCGACGCAGTTGGACGATGCGGCGG
>NZ_RZQI01000994.1:0-2072 GCF_003998335.1 Mesorhizobium sp. M7A.F.Ca.CA.002.05.1.1
CCACAGGCTAGGGAAAAACTGGTCCAGAGAATTGGTCCAGATGACCCTCAACGCGAGGGCTGGCAACGGTGACCACGGACGCTCCTCGTCGCACCCGCATCCAGCAGGAAAAGCGCGAATTCATCCTGGAGGCGGCGCTCGAGGTTTTCTCGACCAACGGTTTTCGTGGCTCGACCCTTGACCAGATCGCCGAAGCCGCCGGCATGTCGAAGCCGAACCTGCTCTATTATTTCCGCCGCAAGGAAGACATCCACGAGACGCTGATGCAGCGCCTGCTCGACACCTGGCTGGCGCCGCTGCGTGAACTCGATGACATCGGCGACCCCTTGACCGAATTGCGCAGCTACATCAGACGCAAGCTGGAAATGGCACGCGACTTTCCGCGCGAGAGCCGGCTATTCGCCAACGAGATCCTGCAAGGCGCGCCGCGCATCATGCCGCTGCTGGCCGGAGAGTTGAAGACGCTGGTCGACGAGAAGGCGACCGTCATCAAGGGCTGGATGCGCGCCGGCAAGATCGCCAAGACCGATCCGTGGCACCTGATCTTCTCGATCTGGGCGACGACGCAGCATTATGCCGATTTCGACGTCCAAGTCCGCGCCGTCCTCGGGCCGAACCGCGGCGGCGACGGCCGCTTCGAGGATGCGGCAAGGTTTCTCGAACAATTGTTCCTCGATGGCCTCAAGCCGAAGGGGTAGCAGCGAGATCACGTCTTGGGTCAACTTGGCAGTCGTCGGGCTATCCCAGACGGTGGGGATTGGCCGAAGCGCACATTGATTTCGTCATTCTAGGGCGAAGCAAGGAGCGAAGCGACGCGGCGCAGACCCTAGAATCCATGCCGCGACTTCAACGCGCCGCAACGGTACAAATTCTGCTCCGCTGTACCCTTCGACCAATGTCACGGAATGGATCCCAGGGTCTCCTCGACGCCGCTTCGCGGCTGCTCCGCCCTGGGATGACGAAGTGGAGGGTTACGCGCTGCGCCGCTCGGCCGGCAGGGCGTCCAGCAATGTCTGCAGCTTGGCGACCGAGTTCTGCTCGGCAAGCGGCGTATAGACGATCAGCTTCATGTCGGAGCCATCGCCGATCGACAGGCTCATATGCTCGAAGATCATGGCGCCCGCGCTCGGGTGCCGGACATGCTTCACCCCCGACAACCGGTGCGCGACGTCGCGCTGCGGCCACCAAGCGCGAAATTCGGGGCTCGAACGCGTCATCAACTCGATCAGCCGCTCGAAATCCGGATCGCCGACATAACGCGCACTCGCGGCCCGGAAGGAGGCCAGCACGGTGCGCGCCAGTTGCTCCCAGTCGACCAGGAGGCGCCGGTGGTGCGGGCTGGTGAACACCATGTGGACGATGTTGCGGGCGTCCCCCTCCAGCAAGCCATAGTCGCCGAACACCGCGACGGCAGCCGGGTTCCAGGCCAGCACATCCCAGCGCCGCCCGACAACATAGGCCGGCTGCAGCACCAGGCTCTGCAGCATGTGCAGCAAGGGGCCGTCGACTTTTTCCGGCGCCACGGCACGGCGCTCCGGCTGCTGGCGGTCGGCGAGGATGAACAGATGCTGTTTTTCGGCGGCGTCGAGGCGCAGTGCTTCGGCAAGTGCCGTCAGCACCTCGACCGAGGGCCTGACCTCCCGCCCCTGCTCCAGCCATGTGTACCAGGTGGTGCCGACACCGGCGATCATCGCCACCTCCTCGCGGCGCAAGCCCGGCGTACGCCGCCTGAGACCGGTGGCGATGCCGGTGGCCGAGGGCGTCAGCCTTTCGCGGCGCGAGCGCAGGAAGGCGCCGAGTTCGCGCCGGCGGCTGTCTTCAGCCGAATGTGTGGGGGCAGCGTGGGGTTGGGACTCCATGCGGGTATTATAGCAGTATTGATACCAGGATAAAGTTTGAACTGTTTGGCCCGCGCCAACTGTCCCATCTTCGGTTCAGAGCAACAGAACGGAGGCTCTGAACATGGAACTCAAAGACAAGACGATCCTCATCACCGGCTCTACCGATGGCGTCGGCCGGGTCGTCGCGCAACGGCTCGGCGCCGCGGGCGCCCGTGTGCTGGTGCATGGCCG
>NZ_RZQI01000995.1:0-2068 GCF_003998335.1 Mesorhizobium sp. M7A.F.Ca.CA.002.05.1.1
ATGCTGGTCGTGCCGATGTCGAATCTCGATGTCGAGCCAGCCGGCAAAACAACTGGAAGGCCGGTGCTCGGGTCAAACCGGTTGAGAGGCACGAGGCTGGTCAGATCGAGATTGGTCTTGTTGTAGGAGGTGTTGATATGGAGATCGAGCCAGCTCTTGTCCTCATCCGTAATGTTGTAGCGGGCGGTGAAGGTGTTCGACTTCAGGTCGACGTCATTGACCGGCACGCCGCCGCTGATCTCGTTCCAGCCGTCGCTTGAGCCGACCCAGCCGAGCTTCAGCTCACTGTTGTCGGTCGGCCGGATGGTGGTCTTGAGCAGGCCGCTAAGCACATCGAAGCCGGTGCCCTTGACGGTGTCGCCACCGCCATCCTTGTAGTCGTCATAGTTGCGGTAGACGATGTTGCCGAGCACGTCCCAGTTCTCGTTGAGGCGGTAGGCACCGGATGCGCTTGTTGTCCAGCCTTTGCCGTTGCTCTCATAGCGTCCCGTGACGGAGCCGGCCCATGTTTCTTCCGGCTTAAGGAAATCCCCGGCGTCCTTGGTGTCGAAGAAGACGACGCCGCCGATGGCGCCTGAGCCATAGGTGTTGGCGACAGGACCACGGATAACATCCACGGATTTAACGAGTTCGGGGTCGATGTAGAAGGTCGACTGCGTGCCGTGGTCGGAACGCTGGAAGTTCTGACGGGCGCCGTCGACGATGACCGCGACGCGACCAAAATCCTGCAAGCCTCGGATGTTGATACTGGTGCTGACGCGTCTGGCGTCGGCCTGCGCCGCGACACCGGGCACGCCAAGCAGCATCTCATTCGGCGTCGTCGCCATGCGGCGGTCGAGCTGTTCCTGGCCGACATGGCTGGTCGATGCCAGCGATTCGATCGCCGTCTCGCCGGTGCGGCTGATGACGAGGATCTTGTCGAGCAGCGTTGCTCCCGCTGGTGCGGCGTTTTCTTCTTCAGCCTTCTTCGTTTGCTCTGTCGGCTGCGCCGCTTGCTGGGCGTTAGCCAATTGCGCCGACAAGGCGATAGCCGCCACGCTTGCCAACAATGCCGCCGCGCCGTTCGCCGCCGACCGGCCACGCCATTCCCAAGTCACCAACCCCATGCCCCAACTCCAAAGTCCAGGTTTCATGCTGGCTGGCCCGGGGCTGGCTGGCATTTTTGATCGTCTCCGGCGTCTTAAATGTTGACTCATTTAATCCGGTATTGCACTGACTAGTAAACATGATTATTCAAGTCAAGAAATGAATCGGATTACGCAACGCCTAGCCAGACGCCCGGCACAGGAAAGGGATCGACAGAGATGAACACCCACAATCCCAACGATTTTCGCTATCGCGTCCGCCGTTCCGACGATGCCTCGGCCCCCACCCGTTTCGACCGGGTTCCGCTGGCGGTGCGAACCCTGTCCAGCAACACTCTGTTCCAGGGCGAGCACGAGATCGGCATCGAGCATCACGGTGCGCTCTACCGGCTGAAGATCACCCGTCAGGGCAAGCTCATTCTCAACAAGTAAGGCTAGAGCGGTTCACCGTTTCTCGGAAACGCCGAACCGCTCTAGCTCTTTGTTTTAACGCAATTCCGGACGGAAAACCGTTTCACACTTTTCCCGGAATTGCTCTAGGCAGCAGGGACGAAACATGGATCAGCGCGTAAAACCCGCCCCGCATGAAATCCGGCGGGCACGGACAGACAATCCGAAGACGCGCGAGCGTGATCTGGCTGCCCAGCTCGGCATTTCGGAAGCCGAACTGGTCGCCGCGCATTGCGGCGACGGCGTCGTGCTCATCGAGCCGCGCGTCAACGATCTTCTGACCGGCCTCGAGGCCGTCGGCGAGGTCATGGCGCTGACCCGCAATGAGAGCGCGGTGCACGAAAAGATCGGCGTCTATGACAAGGTCGTCACCGGCAACCACAATGCCATGGTGCTTGGCGAAAACATCGACCTGCGCATCTTCCCGAAGGTCTGGGCACACGGCTTTGCCGTCGAGAAGCGAGACGGCGACGAAATCCGCCGCAGCCTGCAGTTTTTCGATGCGGCGGGCGAGGCCGTGCACAAGGTGCATT
>NZ_RZQI01000996.1:0-2067 GCF_003998335.1 Mesorhizobium sp. M7A.F.Ca.CA.002.05.1.1
CCGCAAGGCGGCATAAGAAGGCGCGGAATAGGACTGCGGAGGAAAACACCATGAGCAAGACAATCCGCCTGACAATGGCGCAGGCGCTGACCCGCTTCCTGTCACGCCAGATGACCGAGATCGACGGGAGCAAAGTCCCGATCTTCGGCGGCGTCTGGGCGATCTTCGGCCACGGCAATGTCGCCGGCATCGGCGAGGCGCTTTATCAGCTGCGCGACGAGCTGCCGACCTTCCGCGCCCACAATGAACAGGCGATGGCGCATGCGGCGATCGCCTACGCCAAGGCCAATTTCCGCCGCCGCTTCATGGCCGCGACCTCTTCGATCGGCCCCGGCGCGCTCAACATGGTGACGGCGGCGGCGCTCGCCCATGTAAACAGGTTGCCCGTCCTGTTTTTGCCGGGCGACGTCTTCGCCAACCGCATCCCAGATCCGGTGCTGCAGCAGGCCGAGGATTTCTCCGACGGCACGGCTACGGTCAATGACTGCTTCCGTCCGGTTTCACGCTATTTCGACCGCATCACCCGGCCGGAGCAGATCATTCCTGCGCTCAGCCGCGCCATGGCCGTGCTGACCGATCCGGCCGAATGCGGCCCGGTGACGCTGTCTCTGTGCCAGGACGTGCAGGCCGAGGCCTACGACTACCCCGAGAGTTTCTTTGCCGAGAGGGTCTGGCACCAGCGCCGGCCGCGCCCGGATCGCCATGAGCTTGCCGCCGCGGTAGCGGCGCTGAAGGGCGCAAAAAAGCCGCTGGTGATCGCCGGCGGCGGCGTCCTCTATTCGCAGGCGTCGGACGAACTGGCGAAATTCGCCGAGAGCGCCGGCATCCCGGTCTGCGAGACGCAAGGCGGCAAATCCTCGTTGCCGGACGACCATCCGCTCAACATGGCGGCGGTCGGCGTCACCGGAACTTCTGCCGCCAACCGGTTGGCTGAGGAAGCCGATGTCGTGCTGGCCATCGGCACGCGTCTGCAGGACTTCACCACCGGTTCGTGGGCGCTGTTCAAGAATTCGGGCAAGACCATCATCGGGCTCAACGTGCAGCCCTTCGACGCCGGCAAGCACCGCGCCCTGCCACTGGTCGCCGATGCGGCCGAGGGCCTGGCCGAACTCAGTGCTGCGCTGAAGGGCTGGAAGGCGCCGGCAAGCTGGACCGACAATGCGTCCTCCGGCAAGAAGGCCTGGCAGGCCGAGGCGGCCAAGGTGACGGCGTCGACCAATGCCGCCTACCCGTCCGACGCGCAGGTGATCGGCGCCGTGCAGCGCGCCATGGGCTCCGGTGTGACGCTGCTGAATGCCTCCGGCGGGTTGCCGGGCGAATTGCACAAACTTTGGCAGGCGGGCGCGCCCGGATCGTATCATGGCGAATATGGCTTCTCGACCATGGGCTACGAGATTGCCGGCGGGCTCGGAGCCAAGATGGCGAAGCCCGGCGAGGGGATCGTCGTCATGATCGGCGACGGCTCCTACCTGATGATGAACTCCGAAATCGCCACCTCGGTGATGCTCGGCCTCAAGCTCACTATCGTGCTGCTCGACAACAGAGGCTATGGCTGCATCAACCGGCTGCAGATGGCGACCGGCGGCGCCAACTTCAACAATCTGCTGAAGGACTCGCGCCACGAGGTTCTGCCCGACATCGACTTTGCCGCGCATGCGGCGAGCATGGGGGCGATCGCCGAGAAAGTGCCGTCGATCGCCGGGCTGGAAAACGCGCTGGCACAAGCCAGGAAGAATACGCGCACAACGGTGCTCGTCATCGACACCGACCCGCTGGTTTCCACGGATGCCGGCGGCCATTGGTGGGACGTGGCGGTGCCGGAAGTGTCTGTACGGCCGCAGGTCAACGCGGCGCGCAAGGCGTATGACGAAAAGCGGAAGATGCAGAGTGTGGGTGATTGAGGTCGGCGCTGCCCCTCACCTGCCTGCCGGCATCCTCTCCCCGTATAGGGACGGGGAGAGGGACGCTGTCACCACCGGTTTCGCCAATCACCGCCGTCGCAAGAAAGACGCCGAGGTCGCGGCTAGACCCCTTGTCCCCGTCCCTATACGGGGAGAAGGTGCCGGC
>NZ_RZQI01000997.1:0-2056 GCF_003998335.1 Mesorhizobium sp. M7A.F.Ca.CA.002.05.1.1
ATCTCGGAACGCACATCGCTGATCATGCTGTCGATGGGAGCGGGCACCGGTTGCGATGCGCAATATCTGTTCGCCGACGACATCCTCGGCCAGAACCGGGGCCACATGCCTCGCCATTCCAAGGTCTACCGCAACTTCGCCGCCGAATATGATCGTTTGCAGGCCGAGCGCATCGCCGCGTTCTCGGAGTATGTTGCCGATGTCAACAGTCTCGCCTATCCCGAAGACAAGCATGTGGTGCATATGGATCCGGCTGAGCTCAGCCTGTTCATGAAAAGGGTCGACAGGGCGTGAAATCTCAAGGCAATGATGCGACGGACGAGGCCGCGCCGGTTCATATTCTTACGCTTTCCTGCGAGGACCGGCCGGGGATCGTCGCCGCCGTCACGGCGGAGCTTGCCGCGAACGGCGCCAACATCGCCGAAAGCAGCCAGTTCTGGGACCGGCAGACCAATCGCTTTTTCATGCGGATCGCCTTCATCAGCCCGCCAGGCTCGACCAGGGACAGCCTGGAGCGGGCCTTGAAATCAAGTGTCGACCGGTTCGGCATGAAGACCGCGCTCGTCGATCAGGGGCGCCGCCCGAAGATCATCGTCATGGTCTCCAAGTTCGACCACGCGCTTCTCCATCTGCTGTACCAGATCAGGGTCGGCTGGCTGAACGCGGAGGTTGCCGCCGTCGTCTCCAACCACGAGGATGCCCGCCGCTTCGCCGAGCTGGAGGGCATCCCCTACCACCATTGGCCGACCACCAGGGAGAACAAGGCCGAACAGGAACAGAAGCTGCTGGACCTGGTGCAGCAAACAGGGGCTGAACTGGTCATCCTGGCGCGCTACATGCAGGTCTTTTCAAAAGGCCTGTCGGACCGGCTGTTCGGACGGGCGATCAACATCCACCATTCCTTCCTGCCGAGCTTCAAGGGCGCCAAGCCGTATCACCAGGCCTTCGACCGCGGCGTCAAGCTGATCGGTGCGACGGCGCATTACGTCACCTCCGACCTCGACGAGGGTCCGATCATCGATCAGGAGACCGAACGCGTCACCCATGCGATGAGCGCCGAGGACTTCGTCGCTGTCGGGCGCGACATCGAAAGCCGGGTGCTGGCGCGCGCCGTCAAGTTGCATCTCGAAGCCCGCGTCATGCTCAACGGCCACAAGACCATCGTCTTCTGAGAAGCCACGTCAGGCCGGCCAACTGCCGCCGGCGAGCGCGGCGTAAAGCGTCTCGGCGTCGATACCGAGCGGCCGGTCCTCTTTCAGCATGGGGACGAGCGAGCGTATCGCCGTGTGAATTGCGGCGGTGCGTGGCGCCAATGTGAAGCCGTCGCGCAGGTCGATGGCCTGTGCGGCGGCCATCAATTCGAAGGCGATCAGGCGGCGCCACAGCGCGATCATCCCGGCGCATTTTGCCACCGCCAGAGGCGTCTGCGTGGCGTGATCCTCGACGCCTTCCGACACGGCCAGGAAGTCGAGCATCACCGGATTGGCCTTGTGGCGGATGGCGGCCAGGATCGACGTCACCGTCTTCTGCAGCGGTACGAGGCCGGCCGAGGCGCCGCCGACCGGCGACAGATATTTCGGCAGGCCATTGCGGCCGGAACCGGTGAGCTGGATGAAGCGCGCGGCACTGGCCGCGGCACATTGGGCGATCGCCAGGCCGAGCGTCTCGAAGGCGAGCGCCAGCGAGGCTGTGTGGAAATTGCCGGTCGACAGCACCAGTCCATCATCGCCCAGCACCAGCGGGTTGTCGGCGGCGGCGTTGAGTTCGATCTCGACAGCCTGTCTCGCCTGACCGATCGCCTCGATCAGCGCGCCATGGATCGACGGCATGCAGCGGATCGACAGCGGGTCCTGCAAGGTGGTCGGCGCCGGCGCCTCGTCTCGGGCGAGCAGATCGTGCAGCACCTTGGCTGCTTGCTGCTGGCCTGCCGCCGGACGCGCCATATGCAGGCGCGGATCGAGGATGGTGCGGTTGGCACCGATGCCTTCCATTGTCAGCGCACCGGCCTGCTGTTGCTGGGCAAGGGCGCGCAATGCATCCGTCACCGCAAGTGCGC
>NZ_RZQI01000998.1:0-2056 GCF_003998335.1 Mesorhizobium sp. M7A.F.Ca.CA.002.05.1.1
GTTTCCACGCTGCCAGGATCACGGCGATGCCCCAGAAAACCGGATAGGAAATGCCGAGGAAACTGCCCGAGACGGCATCGATGACGATCTCCGGCACGGTGCCACCGGAGACGGGACGCAGGATGCGCGTGATGCCGAGCACGATGTACTGCGTCGACAGCGTCGCGATGATCGGATGGACGTTGAAGCGGGTGATCGCCAGGCCGTTGGTCAGCCCGATGAGTGCCGCCAGCACGAAGACCGCCGGGATCAGCACGATCGCCGGCTGGTCGAGCGCCAGCACCGCGGTGGTGAAGCTGATGACCGAACCGACCGACAGGTCGAGCCCGCCGATGAGCACGACGACGAGCTGTCCGATCGCCGCGATGATCAGCGGCATCGCCTGGGCTACCAGGTTGAAGAGGTTTTCGGCCGTGGCGAACTGTGTCGTCTCGACGGCCAGCCACAGCGAAATGAGCAAGGCGACCAGAAGCGGCAGGCCCCACAGGCCTTGCCGGGTGTTCCGGCCACTCAGGATGTTGAAAAGCGAACGATGCATGGAGGCCCCTAATGCTGGCGCGTGGAACCGCCCATCAGGGCCGCGTCGAGGATCTTGTGTTCTGTCGCCTGCGCTGCCGGCATTTCGGCAACGATGGTATCGTCGTGGACGACGTAGATGCGATCGCAGAGCCCGATCAACTCGATCGTCTCACGCGACAGCACCAGCACGGCGCCGCCCTTGGCGGTAAAGTCGCGCAGCAGGTGGTAGATCTCGGACTTGGCGCCGATGTCGACTCCGCGGGTCGGCTCCTCGACCAGCAGAAGATCGAGATCGGCGGCCAGGTAGCGGCCGAGCAGAACCTTTTGCTGGTTGCCGCCGGACAGGGAGCCGACCGGCGCGGACGGCCCTGCCGCCTTTATGTTCATGACCTCCATCATGCGGGCGATCACGTTTCGATACGGCCGCGCCGCCGCGAGTTCGGATCGCCTCGAATGCAATCCGATGGCGATGTTGTGGGCGATCGGCAAAGCGAGGAAGAGCCCCTCTTCCTTGCGGTCCTCGGGAACGAAGCCGACCCTCAGCTGCTGCAAATGGCGAACGCCTGATGATGGCGGGAGCGGCATTTTCAGCGCTTTGCCGTTGACGGAAATCGTCCCGGCGGAGGGATGATAGCGGCCGATCAGCGATCTCAGGAAGCGCTGCTGGCCCTGTCCCTCCAGGCCGGCCAGGGCGACGATCTCGCCCTTGTGCAATGTCAGCGACAGCGGCCGCGATGTCTCGGTGATCCTCAGGTTCTCGACGCGCAGGATCTCGTCGCCTTTGTTATCAGTACGATCGGGAAAAAGGTCCTGGAGTTCGCGTCCGACCATCATGGCGATGAGTTCGTCGGTGGTGATCTCGGACACCATTCTTGTGCCGACCAGTGCGCCGTCCTTCAGCACCGTCACCGTGTCGCACAGCTCGAATATCTCCTCCATGCGATGCGAGATGTAGACGATGGCTTTTCCCTTATCGCGCAGCCGGCGGATGTTGCGGTTGAGCACATCGACATCGGCTGCGTTGAGCGCCGCCGTCGGCTCGTCGAGGATGAGCACGCTGGCGTCCGCCTGGATGCAATGCGCGATCTCGACGAATTGCCGCTCGGCTATGGTCAGGTTTGAAACGAGTTGCGACGGGTCGAGCGTGAGGCCGAGTTCGCCAAGCGCCTTGGCGGTCTGGCTGCTCATCACCCGATAATCGATCGAGCCGAACCGTGTCGTCGGCTCCCGGCCGAGAAACATGTTCTCGGCGATCGACAGATTGGGCAGCAGCGAATGCTCCTGGAAAACGGTCGAAATGCCGGCATCGAGTGCGGCTCGCGGCGATTTCAGATCGAGCTTCTCCCCGTTCATGAAGATCTCACCGGAATCGGGCTGATGCACGCCCGCCAGGATCTTCATCAACGTCGATTTGCCGGCGCCGTTCTCGCCCATCAGGGCGTGGACGCTGCCCGCCTTGAGATCGAGGGAAACGGAATGGAGCGCCCTGCTCCCTCCGAACGCCTTCGAAATGTGGGACATCTCGATAAGATTGGTC
>NZ_RZQI01000999.1:0-2052 GCF_003998335.1 Mesorhizobium sp. M7A.F.Ca.CA.002.05.1.1
GACAGGCCCTGCGCCTGCCTGTGGTCGCGATCGACCTGCCGTCGGGCGTCTCGGGAGCCAGCGGCGAAATATTGAGCAGGGCGTTTCGTGCCGAGGTCACCGTCACCTTCGCGCGGAAAAAGCCCGGCCACTTGCTGCTGCCGGGGCGCGGGCAATGCGGTGAGATCGTGCTCGCCGATATTGGCATCGGCGACGGCATCATCGCCCAGCTCGCCGTCTCGACCTTCGAAAATGTGCCGGATCTGTGGTTGCGGGAATTTCCGGTGCCGGCGGTGGACGCGCATAAATACAAGCGCGGCCATGTCGGCGTCTTTTCCGGCGGTCCCAGTGCTACCGGCGCGGCGCGGCTGTCGGCGATGGCCGCCGCCAGAAGCGGGGCAGGGGCGGTCACCGTGCTGTCGCCTGGCAATGCCATGCAGGTGAACGCGACACACCTCACCTCGATCATGCTGCGAGAGGCGGGGTCATTCGAGGAGGTGCAGGAATTTCTGACGGCGCGCCATCCCGAGGCGCTGGTGTTTGGACCGGGGCTCGGGCCAAAGCCCAAGGTCGGCGATTTCGCCCTGCAACTGATCAAGACCTTGGCGGAGGGTGCACGCGCATCGCAAACTGCAAACCATGGAGGAGCGATCGTGCTTGATGCCGATGCCATTACCTCTCTGGCCCATCAGCCGCAGGCGCTGTTCGAAGCCGCTCGTCAGCCAAACGCTCCAGTGTTGGTGATCACGCCGCATGAGGGTGAATTCGGCCGCTTGTTCCCAGATATCGCCGGGGACAAAACCATGTCGAAATTGGACAAGGCGCGAGCGGCTGCCGCGCGGGCCAACGCAACGATCGTCTACAAGGGCGCCGACACGGTGATAGCCGCGCCTGTTGGCAAGGCAGCCATCAACTCCAACGGCGCTCCGTGGCTGGCCACGGCCGGGTCAGGCGACGTGCTGTCGGGCATCATCGCCGGTCTGCTCGCACAAGGCATGCCGCCCTTCGAGGGCACCTGCGCGGCGGTGTGGCTACACGCCGAAACCGGCAGCCGGTTCGGACCCGGCCTGATCGCCGAGGATCTGCCGCTGGCGCTGCTGCCGGTGTTGCGTGAACTCTTCGACGCGCGCACGGCTGTTCTATGAACCGCGCCCTGGCTCCGCTGCTTGCCACCCTCATCGCTGTCTTCATGGCGTCGACGGCGCGCGCCGTCGGCCCTGTAACCGTCGTCGACAATCCGGCGGTGCTCGCCGCGCTCGATGCCGGGGGTTTCGGCTTCGCCGATGTTTTGGGGGTTGACGGCGAGGACGGTCTAAAGACGCTTTACGACGAGGCCCCCGCCTATCACGCCATCGTTGACATCGTTGCCTCCGATGTTGCGGCGCTCCGCGCCGAGATGAAGGCCGGCGGGCGGCCGCTCTACGAGGTGACAGACGGCAATGTCGGCCGCATCATGGACATGCGCTGGCTGAAGACCGATGCCGCGCGCTTCCGGCTGGTCGGCGTCGTCAACCGGCTCGACCGTCGCGATTTCATGCTGCTGCAAGGCGACAGGAGCTGCGGCGAGGTGCGCTTCATCTACCGCCTGGCCTACAGTTTTCGCAAGAACGGCAAGCTGCTGGCATCGCGCTTGCCGTTCAATTTCAATGCCGTCTACAGCGCCGCGCCCGATGCCGATGGCGGCTGCGTCGGCACTGCCGGACGCTGGACGCCACAGCTTGACGAGAGCGTCGATGCCGGCTGGCTGACCGGCGGGCCGCTGGAGAAGGCCGGGCTGACCTTCAAGCAGCTGGAGCTCAACGCGCAGGTGGTGCGCTTCCCGTCCGGCCAGGAAACCGAGTTCGGCGGGCAGGCGGCCTATCTCATGCGGGTATTCGGCATCGATGGCGCCGAAATCAGCGAGAAGCCGCTGGAGAACACGCCCGACACCGCACGGCTCTCGCAGGACGCGGCGCTGAAAGCACGGCTTGCCGCCTATGTCGGCGCCAATTTGCCGGCGGTTGACGAAGGCGTCTATCAAATCCCCGACGAGTTCCTGGCCAGAAAGATCATATCATGGTCGACCTTCGGCAG
>NZ_RZQI01001000.1:0-2051 GCF_003998335.1 Mesorhizobium sp. M7A.F.Ca.CA.002.05.1.1
GATGATCATCACCCACGACCGCTACTTCCTCGACAATGTCACCGGCTGGATCCTCGAACTCGATCGCGGCCGCGGCATTCCTTATGAGGGCAACTACGCCAAATACCTCGAAGACAAGGCCAAGCGCCTCAAGCAGGAAGGCCGGGAGGACGATGCCCGCCAGCGCGCCATCGGCCGCGAGCGCGAATGGATCCAGTCGAGCCCGAAGGCTCGCCAGACCAAGTCCAAGGCGCGTATCCAGGCGTTCCAGGATCTTTTGGATGCAGCCGACAAGCGGCGTCCGAGCGATACGCAGATCGTCATTCCGCATGGCGAGCGGCTCGGCAATGTGGTGATCGAGGCGGAAGGCCTGTCGAAGGGCTTTGGCGACACGCTGCTCATCGACGGCCTGGAATTCAAGCTGCCGCCCGGCGGCATCGTCGGCGTCATCGGCCCGAACGGCGCCGGCAAGACGACGCTGTTTCGCATGATCACCGGCCAGGAAAAGCCGGATGCGGGTTCTGTGCGCGTCGGCGAAACGGTCAAGCTCGGCTATGTCGACCAGAGCCGCGATGCGCTCGATCCGTCAAAGACGGTGTGGGAAGAGATTTCCGGCGGCGCCGAAGTGGTCAAGCTCGGCAAGTTCGAAGCCAACACGCGTGCCTATTGCGCGTCGTTCAACTTCCGTGGCGGCGACCAGCAGCAGAAGGTCGGCAATCTGTCCGGCGGTCAGCGCAACCGCGTGCATCTGGCCAAGATGCTGAAGACCGGCGGCAATGTGCTGCTGCTCGACGAACCGACCAACGATCTCGATACGGAAACGCTGGCCGCACTCGAAGACGCGCTGGAAAACTTCGGCGGCT
The DNA here is from genome assembly GCF_003998335.1 of Mesorhizobium sp. M7A.F.Ca.CA.002.05.1.1. Taxonomy (NCBI): domain Bacteria; kingdom Pseudomonadati; phylum Pseudomonadota; class Alphaproteobacteria; order Hyphomicrobiales; family Phyllobacteriaceae; genus Mesorhizobium; species Mesorhizobium sp. M7A.F.Ca.CA.002.05.1.1. The sequence goes on from NZ_RZQI01001000.1 coordinate 843, forward strand.
GCGCCGTCATCATCTCGCACGATCGTATGTTCCTCGATCGCCTGGCGACGCACATCCTCGCCTTCGAGGGCGACAGCCATGTCGAATGGTTCGAAGGCAATTTCGAGGATTACGAGCAGGACAAGATCCGCCGCCTCGGGCCGGATGCCGTCAACCCGCACCGCATGACCTACAAGAGGCTGACGCGGTAAGGGGTTTTAGGGCGGCGATCTCAACCAGCATGAGGAGCTCAAATGGCTGATTGGTCCGCCGCCCAATATCTGAAATTCGAAGACGAGCGCACGCGGCCCGCGCGGGATTTGGTCGCGCAGGTGCCGGTGGACTTCCCGCGCCGGGTCGTCGACATCGGCTGCGGGCCTGGCAACTCGACCGAACTGCTTGTCGAGCGCTGGCCGGATGCTGAGGTGAGCGGCTTCGACACTTCGCCCGACATGATCGAGAAGGCGCGGGCGCGCCTGCCCGAGGTCACCTTTGATCTCGCCGATGCCTCCGAATGGCAGCCGGCGGAGCCGGTCGACGTGATTTTCGCCAATGCTGTGTTCCAATGGCTGCCTACCCATCCGGCGGTGTTCCAGCGGCTGATGGGCTTCCTCGCCCCAGGCGGTGCGCTTGCCGTCCAGATGCCCGACAATCTGGGCGAGGACTCCCACCGCCTGATGCGGGAGACCGCCGCCGAAATGCCATTTGCCGAAAAGCTCAAGGGCGCGGCACGCGGGCCGTTGCCGCCGGTGTCGTTCTACTATGACCTGCTGTCGCCGCTCAGCGACCGGCTTGATATCTGGCACACCATCTACAACCATCCGCTTGCCGACGCGCAGGCGATCGTCGAATGGGTGAAATCGACGGGCCTGAAGCCGTTCCTCGATCCGCTGGACGCCGAGGAGAGGGCGATGTTCCTCGAATGTTACACGGCCAAGATCGCCAAGGCCTATCAGAAGACGGCTGATGGCAAGGTGCTCTTGCGCTTTCCGCGCATTTTCATTGTCGCAAAACGAGCTTGATTATCCATGTCGCGCGGCGCCTTAGGGCCGCTTGGCTTTGGCTGTGGCCATGTCGAGGGATCGGCTTCAGTCGGCCCAGATCTTTGGTTTAAGCCGGCGTAAACCGCCTCGGTGAGAAAACTGTTGCGCCGGAGCGTTCCGGCGCCCACATGAAGCCCGCAACGCCTGCGGATGGGACGGACTGGACATGCATCGCGTCATCATCAGC
>NZ_RZQI01000099.1:0-11244 GCF_003998335.1 Mesorhizobium sp. M7A.F.Ca.CA.002.05.1.1
GCTCCAGTGCGGCGGCCTGCGCAGGCGACGAGCCGATCATTGAATAGGCGAACGCCGTGGAAGCGCCCATCGCGCTCGCCATGGCAAGAAACTCGCGGCGATCCATGCCGCCCTTCCTGACTTCGTCTGCGTAGCTTTCGATGACGGCCGGGACGCGGTCACCGTTGCTCTTGAAAATCGTCATTGTGATTCTCCGGTTTGGGCTTTCCGCCCGTTACATTCCCCTTGCGTGGAAGATGTTAGAGGCGATGCAAAAATCCCGGCAGGGCTTGAGCCCCGGCAAACGGCCGAAAACCAGCCAATAAGACCTAAAAAAACGAAGCCATTGGCGTGTCAATTTTTGAGTTGGAGAATTCACAAGGGGGTAGGACGAACAGCGCTTAAGCGCCATCCTCCTGCGCCCGCAGCAGAATCCATTCCCGCACCGTGCGCGCGATGGTCCCCTTCGAAAGCTGGTTTTCGGTGAGGTAGTAGTTCCACGGACTGGCCGGCCGGACCGGGAACGGTTCGACAAGCAGTCCCCGCCGCAGATACGCGTGGGCAAGCGAGCGCTGGGTCGCGACGAGCCCTGCCCCCATGGCGGCCAGCTCAAGCGCGATGTTGGAAGCGTTGGTCGTCAGGCCCTTGTCGTGATCGTCCATGTCGACGCCCAGTGCCGACGTGACGACCTGCCAATATTCCTGGCGGCCATGCACGAAGATCCAATCGACCTTGAGTATATCCCGAGGCAGCTTCAGGGCGCCCTCGCCATCCAGCAGCGTCGGCGCGCACAGCAGAACCAGCTCGTCGTTCCACAATGGAAGGCCCGCGGGCGGACGGTCGTCGAAACGCCGCGTCGAAATGGTGATGTCGGCGATCTGCTCGCTGAGGTCCTCCCAGATCGTGCCATGCAGCACGATCTCGATTTCGGGATGTTTCTTGCGAAAGGCGGCCATGCAGCCCGCCAGCCAGTTCTCCGCCAGGCTCATCGGGCAGGAGACGACCACCGTGCGGTTGCGCGACGAAGTCACGATCGCCTCCGTCGCCTGGTCGATCTGATCGAGCGCCTGCCGCAAGGTGGGAAGGAAGGCCTCGCCCATTTCGGTGAGCTTGAGACTGCGCGGATAGCGGATGAACAATTGCCGGCCGATATAATGTTCAAGCGCGCGGACATGCGTGCTGACCGCTGCCTGCGTGTATCCGAGCTCCTTGGCGGCCAGGGTGAAGGAGAGGTGCCGGGCCGAACTCTCGAATGACCTGATATAGTTCAACGGGGGTGGTGGCTTCATCTGCGGCTCCTGCTTCGTGCAGTGAGAGGTAAACCATGGAAGCGCCGGCGTTCAATCGCAGGCAAGCGACAAGACATAGATATTTTTGGCCAAAGCCGCCGAACTAATTGCGTGAAAGCGCGATGGACCCAAATTAATGATGTCGTGACGCAGAGGGGAGTGATGCCAGTGGCTGTGCCGTCGCACCGGCGTGAAGGGCTTGACGCGAGTACCAGCGTGGCGGTTCGCCTGGCCGATTTCGTGTTGCGGCGGCCGGCGGCCGTATTCCCTCTCCCTGTCCTGGAACAGGCGCGATATCTCCTGCTCGACACGCTCGGAATAGCCATTGCGGCTAGCCCGATGGAAGCCGGCCGGATCGCCCGCGACACCGCCGCCCTTCTCTACGGCTCCGCCGATCCTCCGCATTCGGCGCGCATGCTTTTCGACGGCCGCCGCGCCAGCATCGCCGGGGCCGCTTATGCGGCCGCAACGCAGATCGACAATCTCGATGGCCATGACGGTTACAGCCCGACCAAGGGCCATATCGGCGTCGCCGTCGTTCCGGCGCTGGCAGCGCTGGCGGAGGCGCTCCCCGACCTCAGCGGGCCGGAAGCGCTGGCATCGCTTGTCGTCGGCTACGAAGTCGCCGGCCGGGCCGGCATCGCGCTGCATGCGACGGTGTCGGACTACCACACGTCAGGCGCATGGAATGCCGTGGGCGTGGCCGCGCTCGCGGCAAGATTGCGGCGGCTCGGCGAAAAGCAATTCCGGGAGGCGCTAGGCATTGCCGAATATCATGGCCCGCGCAGCCAGATGATGCGCGAGATCGCTACGCCGACGATGCTGCACGACGGCTCGGGTATCGGCGCGCTGACCGGCCTGTCCGCTGCCGTGCTGGCCGAGCGCGGCTTCACCGGCGCGCCGGCGATCACGGTCGAGGCGCCCGAAATCGCCGCTCATTGGCAGGATCTCGGCGCCTTCTGGCAGGTGCTGCATCAATATGTGAAGCCCTACCCGATCTGCCGCTGGGCGCATGCGGCCATCGACGCAACGCGTGGCCTCGTCCTGGCGCATAACCTGACCCCGTCGGAGATCAGCCATGTCGAGGTCAACAGCTTCCACTACGCCGTGACACTGTTCGACGGGGTGCCGGACACGACCTCGAAGGCGCAATACAGCCTGCGCTTCGCCGTCGCGACCTTCATCATGCATGGCCGCATCGGTCTGGAGCACATTTCCGGCAACGGGCTTGAGGATGCCGCCGTCGCCGAACTGCTGAGCCGCATCACGGTCCGGGAATCGGAGCGCCACAGCGTCCGCTTCCCCTCGGGGCGCTGGGCCGACGTGGCGATCACGACCACGGACGGGCGCGTGCTTGCTTCCGGCGACGTCCACGCGCGCGGCGGACCCGAGGCGCCGCTGACACTGGCTGAGATCGAGGCCAAGTATATGGAGTTCGCGACGCCGGTGCTCGGACAGGGCCGTGCCAGCGCGATCCGCGACGCGGTCCTTTCGCTTGCCGATCAGGACAGCCGCTTCTCCGATCTTTCGGTATTGCTCTACGATCCGCCCCTCGTCAGCATGACCCTCCAACGGCCAGCGTGGTAGCCTGAAATGCCGCTCAGGCTTCTGAAATACGGTCTCAGCAGGGACTATCCGGTCAGCGGCGACATTCCGGCAACACCGGACCTCAAGCCATCCTACGATGTGGTGATTGTCGGCGGCGGCGGGCATGGATTGGCGTGCGCGCATCATCTTTCGAAATATCACGGCATAAGCAGCGTCGCGGTGATCGAGAAGGGCTACCTCGCGGGCGGCAACACGGCGCGCAACACGACCACGATCCGCTCGAACTACATCACACCGGAAGGCATCGCCTTCTACAAGGAAGCGGTCGAGCTGTTCGAGGGCCTGTCGCAGGAACTCGACTTCAACGTCATGTTCTCGCAGCGCGGCCAGCTGACGCTGGCGCACACGGAAGCGACCCTGCGCAGCTTTCATGCGCGCGCCGAGATGGGCAAGCATCTGGGCACGCGCACCGAAGTCGTCGACCAGAAAGCGGTCGAAGAGCTCGCACCGTCCCTCAACATGGACTATGGCGGCACGCTTGAGATCCTTGGCGGGCTCTGGCATGCCGATGGCGGAACCGCGCGGCATGATGCGGTTGCCTGGGGCTATGCCGCGCAGGCGTCGCGGCGCGGCGTCGAGATACACCAGCGGACCGAAGTGGAAGGTTTCGAGGTCGTCGGCGACCGGGTCCAGGCCGTCAAGACCAACCGCGGCCGCATTGCCTGCGGCCAGGTGCTGATCGCGACCGGCGGGATGAATTACGACGTGGCGCTGATGGCCGGCGTCGAACTTCCCATCCGCTGCTATCCGCTGCAGGCGATGGTGACGCAGCCGCTGAAGCCCTGGCTGGATACGCTGGTTTCCTCCGTCTCGCTGCACACCTACCTGGTGCAGTCCTCGCGCGGCGAGGTCGTCATCGGCGGCGGCTCCGATCCCTACCAGCTCTACTCGACGCGCTCGACGCTCGACATGAAGGAACACCTCGCCGAGGGCGCCGTGCATCTCTTCCCGTTCCTGCAGGGCGTGCGGCTGCTGAGGCAATGGGCCGGGATTACCGACATGACGCCCGACTACAGCCCGATCATGGGTGCCAGTCCACTCGAAAATCTTTGGCTCGATTGCGGTTGGGGGACGTGGGGGTTCAAGGCAACACCGGTCGCCGGCAAACGCATGGCGGAGACGATCGCCAGGGGCCGCGTGCCCGACATATTGAAGCCGTTCGCGCTGGAACGTTTCGAGACGTTCCGGCTGCTCAACGAAATGGGCGCTACGGCGGCCAGTCACTGACCATGAAACGCCGCTGACCATGAAGATCCTGACCTGCCCGATGAACGGCCAGCGCAATATAGACGAGTTCCAGTCGTTCGGGCCCGTCCGCGCCGAGCTGGATCCGGACCGGGCCGCCGATGCCGACTGGTCGCGACACCTGTTCCGCGCCGAAAATCGCAAGGGCGTCGTGGTCGAGTGGTGGCGGCACGTGCCCAGTAATTACTTCTTCCTGGCCGAGCGCGACCTCGTCACCAACGAGATCATCCGCACCTTCGATGCTTCCGAACACCGAGCTCAACCATGAACCGGCTGGCTGAGCCCTGGGGCAGCAGGATCGACCGAAGCCGCCCCATCCGCTTCACATTCGAAGGCAAGAACTTCGAGGGCTATGCCGGTGACAGCATCGCCAGCGCGCTCGCTGCCTCCGGACAATGGGTGCTGTCGCGGTCCTTCAAATATCATCGGCCGCGCGGCATCCTTTCGATGACCGGGGCGGATGCCAACACGCTGGTGCAACTGCCGTTCGAGCCGAACGTCGCCGCAGACCGCACGCCGATCAGCGAGGGGTTGCGGATCAGCGCGCAGAACGTCAACGGCACGCTCGAGCGCGACCGCGACGCGATCATCGACAGGCTGGGACGGTTTATGCCGGTCGGCTTCTACTACCGCACCTTCATGGGGCCGCGCCGCGACAGCTGGCAGAAATTCTGGGAGCCGATGATCCGCCGCAAGGCCGGACTGGGCGTGGTCGACACCACCGCTCCGCGCCGGCATTTCGACAAGACGCACCTGCACTGCGACATTCTCGTGGTCGGCGCCGGTCCGGCAGGACTGAACGCCGCCATCGCTGCCGCCGAGGCGGGCGCGGATGTCGTGCTCTGCGACGAGAACCCGGAGATCGGCGGGTCGCTGACCTATGGCCGGCATGATCCGGCCATGCTTGCCGACCTGTCCTCCCGGCTGCGGGCCCTGCCAAATCTGCGCCTGCTGACCGGGACCGTCTGCAACGGATGGTACGAGGACAACTGGCTGCCGCTGATCCAGGGCGACCGGCTCTATCGCACCCGCGCCCGCGCCGTGATCCTGGCCACCGGCTCGATCGAACAGCCCGCCATCTTCCGCAACAACGACCTGCCGGGAATCATGTTCGGCGGCGCTGTGCAGCGGCTGATCCGCCATTACGGCGTGCGCCCCGGACAAAAGGCCGTGGTGCTGGCCACCGGCGACGAAGGCTATTGTGTCGCGCTCGATCTGGTCGAAGCCGGCGTCTCGGTGATGCAAGTCGTTGATCCGAGATCCAGCGGCGAGACGGGCGCCTTCGAAGCCGAATTGCACGGCAAGGGCGTGGCCATCCGGAAGGCCGCGGCGATCGAAGCCGCCGAGGGGACAGCGGGAAATCGTCACCTTGCGCGGGTTCGCATCGGCGGGCACTGGATCGAGTGCGACCTGCTGGCTGTCTCGGCTGGCAAGGTGCCTGCCTGGCAGCTGCCTTGCCAGGCCGGCGCCAAGGTCGGCTACGACGCCACCACCGGATCAATGACGCTCAGCCTGCCGAAAGCACCGGTCCACCTTGCCGGCTCTGTCGCTGGAGACAGCGATCTGCAGGACGCGATTGCCGGCGGGCATCGCGCGGCCGTGGCCGCACGTTTGGGGCTCGGCCACGCTGTTGCAGAGGACAAAATATTCACCAGGCCGATGGCCACCAGCCCGGTCCATGTGCTGCCGATCGTCGCCGATCGGAAGGGCCGCGACTTCGTCGATTTCGACGAAGATCTGCAGGTCAAGGATCTGCAAAACGCGGTCAAGGAGGGTTATCGCGAGATCGAGCTGGTCAAACGCTTCAGCACCGTCGGCATGGGCCCGAGCCAGGGTCGCCATTCCGCGCTCGCAACAGCCAGGATCGTTGCCGAGGCGACCAACCGCGCGGTCGCCGAAGTCGGCATCACCACTGCCCGCCCGCCGGTCGGACCGGAGACGCTTGGCGTGCTTGCCGGCGACCACGAACCCCTTGAGCGGCGCACCGCACTGCATGCCAGGCACCTGGCGCTCAACGCCGTGATGAAGCCGGTGGGCGCATGGTGGCGGCCGTATTTCTATGGCGATGCCGGCGCGGCCGAAAAGACGATCCGCGACGAGATCATGGCGGTGCGGCAAGGGGTCGGCCTGCTCGACGTCTCGACGCTCGGCAAGCTGGAGCTGCGCGGGCCGGATGCTGGCGAGTTCCTCGACCGCCTCTACACAATGGCGCATGCCAACCAGCCTGTCGGGCGTGTGCGCTATTGCCTGATGCTCAACGAGATGGGCTCGGTGGTCGACGATGGCGTCGCTTACCGGATGGCGGACGACCGGTTCTATGTGACCGCCACCACGGGTGCGGTGGCGCGCGTCTATGCCGACATGCTGTTCTGGAACGCGCAATGGCGCTTGCGAGTCGATGTCCTCAACCTCACCGGCGCGTTCTGCGGCCTGAACGTCACCGGACCGAAAGCGAGGGCCGTGCTTCAGGCGCTGGACAGCGACATCGATTTCGACCGCGAGGCTTTCCCCTATCTCAGCGGTCGCGAAGGCGTTGTCGCCGGCGTGCCGGTGCGCGTCATGCGGATTGGTTTCACCGGCGAGCTGAGCTACGAACTGCATTGTCCATCCAGCCTCGCGCCCGCCCTTTGGGACGCGGTGATGACTGCCGGCGAACCTTACGGCTTGAAGCCTTACGGTCTCGAAGCCTCGCGCGTCCTTCGCCTGGAGAAGGGGCACATTCTGATCGGCCAGGACACCGACGCGATCACGACGCCTGACGAGCTCGGCTTTGGCTGGGCGGTCTCGAATAAGAAGCCTTTCTTTATCGGCAAACGGTCGATTGAGATGCGCGCAAGGCTGGGACAGTCACGCAAGCTCGTGGGCCTGCGATTTCCGGCCGATGCCAAAGATATACCCGGCGACAGCTGCCTCGTGCTGCGCGGAAATGATCCTGTCGGTCAGATCACCTCAATCGGGTTCTCGCCGACACTCGGCTGTAGCATCGCGCTGGCCTTTGTCCATGTTGACGACTCCACGGAAGGCAGCCTGGTGACGGTGAAGTGCCGGAACGGCAATCTGGTCGACGCGCCCGTGGTTGCTCACGCCTTCTTCGATCCCGCCAATGCACGGCAGGAGATGTAGATGGCGCCAAGCGCGGTTTTCCCCTTCATGGCCGGCGGCGCGGCGCACGGCACCAAGCTGCCCATCGGCGCGGTAACGCTGAGCGACCTGACGGCCACTCCGCGCTTTGGCCTGAAAGGCGGCGGCGGCGCCGCCTGGCTCACGGCGCACGGCATCGCGCTGCCTGCAGTCAATCGCATCGGCGCGCATCACGGCATGCGGATCCTGCGCCTCGGCAACGAGGACATCCTGCTGCTGGCCGAAGGTGCGGCCGAGGCGCTGGCCGAACTCAAAGCCGCCTGGGCGAACGATGCCGGGGCGAAAGCCTATTCATCCTGGCGCGAGGAAGGCTGGGCGTGGATGCGCCTCTCTGGCCCGCACGCGCCGCAAGCGATGGAACGGCTATGCGCGCTTGATCTCCGGGCCGACCAATTCGGTGTCGAAGACATAACGCAAACACGCGTCGGTCACGTCGAGGCGGTCACGTTCCGCTCGCAAGCGGGTTTTGATGTAATGTTCGACGTCACAGCGTCGGCCTACTTCGCCAGGACGACAGCGGCAGCGGCCACGCAGTGCATAGAGTTGCCGACCGATACGGAAGGACACACATGACCCGCCCGCAAGGAACCATCGCACCGATCCTGACGCCGTTCGAAAACGATGGCCGCATCGCGCGCGATCTCTGGATCTCGCATGCCAAATGGGTGCTGGGCCAAGGCGCGCATTTCCTGTCGCCGTTCGGCACCACCGGCGAGGCGCTGTCGCTGTCCTTGCACGAGCGCATGCAGGCGCTGGAGTGGCTGATCGAGGCCGGCATTTCGCCGAGCCGGCTGATGCCCGGCACCGGCGTCACCGCGCTGCCCGAAACCGTCGAGCTGTCGGCGCATGCGGTCGGGCTGGGCTGCGCCGGGGTGATGGTCCTGCCGTCGTTCTTCTACACCGCTGCCGGCGACAACGGCCAGGCCCGCTACTACACCGAACTGATCGCGCGGGTGGCGAACCCGGCAATGAAGATGATCCTATACCACATCCCGCAGAATTCCGGCGTGCCGGTGAGCCCCGCCTTGACCGCACGGCTGAGCGAGGCGTTTCCCGACACCGTCGTGGCTTACAAGGACAGCGCCGGTGACTGGAACAACACGGCGGCAGTGATTGCTGCGGCGCCCGCGGTCGCGGTCTTCCCGAGCTCGGAAGCACAGCTGACCAAGGGGCTCGCCAATGGTGCCGCGGGCTGCATCTCGGCGACCGTCAACCTCAATGCCGCGGCCATCCGGGCCCTCTACGATCGAGCGATCGCCGGCGAGGACGTTGCCGAGGCGGATGCGGCGGTCAAGGCGTTCCGCAAGATCATCCAGGATGCCGGCCTCATCCCGGCAATGAAGGCCGTGCTGGCGGTGCGCTCCGGTGACCAGCGCTGGCTGACCCTGCGCGCGCCGCACGAGAACGCGACACTCGAAAGTGGTGAAAAACTGCTTGCCGCGCTCGGTCCTTCGGCCGACCACATTGGCCCGAGCTGAGCGGCCCCATGTCGGCTGATCCATCCGTCATCCTGCACACCGACCGGCCAGCCGCTGCGCTGGCCGTGCTCGAGGAGACGCATCCGGATCTGACCGTCCATTGTTGCGACAGCTATGCCGCCCTGCCCGAGCTGATCGGGCGCGTGGCAGCGGAAGTGGTTTATTCCGTTCGCTTCGACGGCACCCCTCGCTATCCGCGCCAGGCGCTTGTCGAAAGCCCGAGCGTGAAATGGGTCTCCGTCGGCGGCTCCGGCACCGATCATCTCGGCAGTTGGGACCCCGAGCGGCTCACTGTGACGAATGCGGCGGGCGTCGCCGCCGGCATGCTGGCGGAATATGCGCTCGGCGCCATGCTGTCCTTCTCGCTTGACCTGCGCGGCTTCGAGCGCCGCCGGCAGGCGCGGCAATGGGGCGGTGGCCGCGTCGAGCCGATCGAAGGCAAGACGGTCTTGATCATCGGCCTTGGCAAGACGGGCACAGCCGTCGCCAGTCGCGCACAGGCAATGGGCATCCGCACGCTCGGCATCCGCGCGCGCCCAAAAGCCATGGACGGCCTCGACGAGGTGCATGGACCGGACGCGCTGCCGACCCTGCTTGGACGCGCCGACTTCATCGTATGCTGCGTTCCGCTGCTGTCCAGCACGCGCGGTCTTCTCGGTGCGGCGGCCTTCGCCGCAATGAAGCCTTCCTCCGTGCTGATCGACATATCGCGCGGCGGCGTCGTCGACGAGGCAGCCCTGCTCGCTGCGCTCGATAACAAGCGGATCAAGGGCGCCGCGCTTGATGTCTTCGCGACCGAGCCGCTGCCGGCGGGCCATCCGCTATGGGGTTACGAGAGCGTTGCCATCACTCCGCATTGCGCGGCGGTCTACGACGGTTGGGATATCAAGTCGGTGCGCATGTTCGCCGACAATCTGAAGCGCTACCGCGGCGGCGCGCCGCTTGAAAATGTCGTCAGTCCGGAACGCGGTTACTGAAGCGAGAGGAAAGCAGTCTCATGACACAGGACAGGCGCGGCGGTGGCCGCAGGGGGAAATCCGGACGCAGCGGCGGGGGCATCGCGCAACTGCTCTGGGAGCAGGTGAAGAACCCCTATCCGCCCATGCAACTGCTCGACGAAGAGCGGATGGAGCGGCTGCACGACACATCGATGCGCATCCTGTCGGAACTCGGCATCCGTGTCATGAGCGATCGGGTGATGGACCTGTTCGCCGACGCGGGCGCCATCGTCGACCGCGAGGAAAAGACCATTCGCATCGACGAAAGCCTGGTGCGCGAGGCGCTGCGGACAGTCCCGTCATCCTTCACGTTGACCAGCCGCAATCCGGAAAAGCAGGTGCATCTCGGCGGCAATTCGCTGGTCTTCGGCCTGGTTGCCGGACCGCCCAATGTACATGACCGCATCAATGGCCGCCGCCAGGGGAATTTGCCCGACTATCAGAACTTCATCCGGCTGGCGCACCACTTCAACGCCATCCACATCATCGGCAACCAGGTTGTGGCGCCGATGGAGCTGCCGGCCAATTCGCGCCATCTCGACACCTACTACGCAAATTTGACGCTCAGCGACCTCTCCTTCCATTGCACGGCGATCGGCAGCGCCAGGGCAATGGATGGGATCAACATGATGGCAATCTCGCGCGGCATTTCCGTCGAGGAGATGCGCACCTCTCCTGGCGTGACGACCATCATATCGATCAACTCGCCGCGGCTGTTCGATGACGCCATGGCGGAGGGCCTGATCGCAATGGCCGAGCACGGCCAGCCTGTAACCGTTACTCCCTTCACCCTGATGGGAGCGATGACGCCGGTGACGCTCGCGGCGGCCCTTTGCCAGCAGAACGCCGAAGCTCTGTTCGGCGTGGTGCTGACGCAGCTCGTCAACCCCGGCACGCCCGTGATGTATGGCGCCTTCACCTCCAATGTCGACATGAAGTCGGGCGCGCCGGCCTTCGGCACGCCGGAGAACGCCAAGGCCAACATCATCGCTGGCCAGTTGGCACGCCGCTACAATCTTCCCTACCGCACCTCGAATGCGAATGCCTCGAACGTGGTTGATCTGCAGGCCGCCTATGAGACGGAAATGGCGACATGGGGCGCGGTGCTGGGTGGCGCCAACTTGGTCTACCACGCTGCGGGCTGGCTGGAGGGCGGCCTGACTGCGTCCTACGAAAAGCTCATTCTCGATGTGGAGATCCTGCAGAACATGATGGAGTTCCTGCGCCCGCTGCCGTTCCAGGAGGACGATCTCGGTTTCGAGGCGATCAAGTCGGTACCGGCCGGCGGTCATTTCTTCGGCGCCGAACACACGATGTCGCGCTACACGACCGCCTTCTACCAGCCGATGCTGTCCAACTGGCAGAACCACGGCGCCTGGGAGGAGGCCGGCGGCAAGGATGCGCTGGAGCGGGCGACGGAGCTCTGGCAACAGGCGCTGCACGACTACGAAGAGCCGGTAATGGACCCCGCGATCCGAGAGGAGCTCGACGCCTATGTCGCACGCC
>NZ_RZQI01000009.1:0-22013 GCF_003998335.1 Mesorhizobium sp. M7A.F.Ca.CA.002.05.1.1
CACGAGAACTGCAGGCACGACTGTGCCCCCTTGCCCGCCCCCACGGACGTCCAAACATCATGCAATTTGGCAAAGCACCGGCGCCGAAGCCACCCGACCTCGATGACGCCATTTCGTCGAAGCATGTGTCGTCGGCACTGTGCAGGGCAGAAGCAGGCTGTCGGTCCCGCGCAGCGACAGCAAGCGCGGCCTGAGCATGCGAAGGGGGTCGCTTTGATAGGAGTGCCCGGCTGGGTTCCGTTCAGGACGTTCCCTGAAGACTTGGTGGCGTGGCGGTGGCTTCGACGCTGGTTGTGGGCAGGTTGTCGTAGCCCGGATGCTATAAGCTAATTTCCGCCATTGGAGGCTCAGTTTCACGCTATGCCAGCCCGTGTTGTACAGGTGAAGCCGACTGGTCAGTGGACCGCAAACGAACGGCGCGCCGCTTCTCTTTGGTGATGCTCGCGCCGCGCTTTCTTCGCTGACGGTATGGAGATGAAGCGCGGCATGCCCCTGTAGCAGCCGATTTCACAACCAGACTTGCGCCCGCACTGCCCCTGTTGCTGCGGCATACCAATGCGTGGCGTCAGGAAGACTTCGTCGACCATTAGCCGTCTCGCTGAGATACTACCGAGCCCGAGCTCCCCTATCCTAGACCCTCGTATCGCATATCGGACGGCCCCACATCAGCCCAAGTTGCCATGGGGACCAGCCCCATGCGTTCGCCCGAATGCAGCTTCCTGGCTTGATCGACAGCAACCCAGGGGACGGTGCAGGCCAAGATTGCGGCAGGGCTTGGGCAACCATCAGGTCGCCCAAGGGGTGCCCCACCCTTCTCCTCAGAACTCAGCTGCTTCCAGCTGGCGGCTGAAACTCACAGGCGCAGCCAGCTTGGTCTCTAACCGCATCGATCGCATCATGGTGTCTGCCATGAATCCGTGTGCGTGAAGCGCTCCAGAGCGAAGATGTTGGGCGTCAACCAGGTTCACCAATGAGCTTCACTGCTCGAGTTCTGCACGGTGTCACCGCCTGGCGCCGGAGGTTGATCCGGTGATTAGGAGGAGCACTCGTTGTCGGATTCTCGACGATGTCGGACATGTGACACAACGCTTCCAGAGCGATCGCGTTGTTCCGAAACGATTTTCCCAGTTGGCACGACGGTTGCGGTCCCTATGCGCAAAAGCACTGCGATGCCGCACCGACTGGAAGAACTCATCAATGATCACGCTTTTCGAACATGTGGGCGCCGCTACCAGCACTGAGCGTTCCCGAGCCGACGGAAGCCTCTATCCCTTCTTTCTGAAGGCTGTCCGGACATGAACGCATTTGATGTCCGTCCAACGCTGGATGCTCCCGACGACGATCCCTATGTCTGGCTTGAAGATGTAGAGGGCGAGCGGGCACTTGCCTGGGCCGCCGGCCAATCGGCAAAGACCCTGAAGCACTTCGGTGGAGCGCAATTCGAGCGCGACCGCGCGGCTCTGACAGCCATTTTCGACAATCGCGACAATCTTCCCCTGATCGCGCGCCGTAGTCAGTACCTCTACAATTACTGGCGAGATGACGGTAATCCACGCGGACTGTGGCGCCGGACCACCCTTGCCGCCTACATGAAGGCGGATCCCCAATGGGAGCTACTGCTCGATCTGGATGCTCTCGCGGCTAGCGACGGAGAGGACTGGATCTGGGACGGCGCGTCCATCGAGCCGGAGAGACGGGAAAGAGCCGTTCTGCGCCTGTCGCGCGGCGGCAGCGACGCGGTCGTGCATCGCGAATTCGACCTGATCTCTCTGAGCTTTGTCGCCGACGGCTTCAACCTCCCCGAGGCCAAAGGCTACGTTAATTGGCTGGACCCTGACACGCTTCTGCTTTCCAGTGCGCTTGGTAATGGCATGGCCACCCGCTCCGGCTATGCGCGCACCGTTCGACTGTGGAAGCGTGACGCGGATCCCCTCACCACGCCGGCAATCTTCGAGGCCGGGTTCGAAAGCTTCCAAGTGTCTGGTCATTCGGACCGCACCGGCCGCAGCGAGCGCCTTTGGTTCATCGAGCAGCCGGCCTTCTTCGAGAAGATCAGCTGGATCGGCGATAGGAGCGGGCCGAGGAGGCAGATCGATCTTCCTCGCGACGCGTCGTGGCGGGTCTTCGGCGACTGGCTGGCGGTAAGGCCGCGCAAGCCCTGGACGGTGGGAGGCACCACCCATCCCGCCGACGCGCTGATCGTCATCTCGCTTTCCTCTTTCCTCGCTGGCGGACGCCGTTTTGAGACCCTGTTTCAACCAGGGGAAAGGCGCTCCATGCAGTCATTCTTCTGGAATGACGGGAAGCTCATTATCTCTTACCTCGTCAATCTCGCACCGCGTTTCGAGATGTTCACTCCCGGCCACCAGGAATGGACGCGCCGAGTCCTGAACACCCTGCCCGCCGAAGGTACTGTCGACGTCTGGTCATTCGATGCGGCAGTTCACGAGACCAATGGAGAGGTCCTGATCTGTGCTCAGGATCCGATCACGCCGCCGCAGCTCTTGCTGTTCGATCTGAATGCCGCGCCGTCTCTCAGCGCTTCAGCAATCCTGAAGCGCAGCCCGGAGAATTTCGATGCATCCGGACTGGTGGTCACGCGCCACGAGGCAGTCTCTATCGATCATGAGCTGATCCCCTATACGCAGGTTGGTCCGGCGAACGGGAACGGAGATGCTCCGATTCACCTTTCCGCTTATGGCGGGTTCGGCGTATCACTCCTGCCCTACTACAACTCCCCGCTGGGCAAGCTGTGGCTCGAGCGCGGCGGCACGTGTGTCGAGGCGAACATCCGCGGCGGCGGCGAGTTCGGCACCCGCTGGCACGAAGCCGGGCGCAGGGAGGGCAAGCGTCTCGCCCATGACGATTTCGCCGCCGTTGCCGCCGACCTCGTGCGAAGGGGCATCACCCTGCCGAGGCGGATTGCCGCCGAGGGTGGCTCAAATGGCGGCCTGCTGATCGCAAACATGCTGACCCGCTATCCTGAGCATTTCGGGGCTCTGTTCTGCACAGCACCGCTTATCGACATGCGTCGCTACACCAAGCTCTTGGCGGGCGCGAGCTGGATCGACGAATATGGCGATCCGGACAAGGTTCACGATTGGGCTTTCCTGAAGGAAATCTCCGCCTATCACGCCGCAGCGCCGGGACAGCCCTATCCGCCTATCCTGATCGCCACCACGAAACGCGACGACCGCGTCCATCCGGGCCATGCGCGCAAGATGGCCGCAAAACTGCAGGCTCTTGGCTATCCCGCTTACTTCTACGAGGCCAGCGCAGGCGGGCACGGCTGCGGCGAGGACAATCGGGAGCAAGCCGCATTCATCAGTCTAGGCACCAATTTTCTCCGCAGCGCAATCGGCTTCAACGATCACCTTCCGGAGACGGCGGAACGCGTTGCACGCAAGTGGGGCATTTGAGGTCCATCAACAATTCATTCGAGCAGGAGACGAAATAGTGCAGTGCATCCTTTCTGAACATCAAGGAGTGAATCTCATGGCGAGAACGCGAATGGGCGTAGCGCGGGCAACAGCAGCGGCGGTGGCCCTGATCATGGTGGGACAGCAGGCCGTCGCCGCGGAGCCTGCGCAAGCAGAGACCGTCCTGGCGGAGACGGGAGCCTCGGTCACCGAAGCGCCAATCCCTTGGCAGGTCCGCCTGCGGGCGTTGGGCGTCGTTACGAAAGATCTGGGCTACGTTGATACGCTTCCCGGCTCCGGTCTTTCGTATTCGGACACGGTGACGCCGGAACTCGATATCTCGTATTTCTTCACCGACAACATCGCCGCCGAACTCATACTCGGTACCACTTATGCCAACATCGCGGGCCAAGGGACGATCGGAGGATTGGGCAACATCGGCAAAGTTTGGCTGCTGCCGCCGACGCTCACGTTGCAGTACCATTTTACCGATCTCGGCGCGTTCAAGCCTTATGTCGGCGCCGGCGTGAACTACACGATCTTCTACAACCAGGACACTGGCAGCGCTGATGCTCTCAAGGTGAAGAACACGTTCGGCACGGCGCTGCAGGTCGGATTCGACTACATGGTGGACCAGCACTGGGGCCTCAACTTCGACGTGAAGAAGCTTTTCCTGAAGCCGGACTTCGACGTCACGGTGGCCGGCGCGAAGCTGACGGGGAAGGCGGAGCTCGATCCCTGGCTGATAGGCGCAGGTGTCACCTACCGCTTTTGAATATCAGAGTGAAGTCTGCTTCCCGACTGCCGGTTTAAATGAAGGGCGCCTCGCGCGCCCTTTTTTACGGTCGACACTGCAGGGCGAGACCTCATGAAGCCGATTGTCGAGAGGGCGGGGCTCTCTTCCGGCGGACCAAGAAGGTGAACTGGCCAGCTGGCCCCGCGCCTGAGATGGAGTGCTCAGAAGCGCTTTGAATCGGGACGGGCTTTGGTATTGTGGGTGGAATGCTTCAGCCAGACTATTTGCCAGCATCGTCTCCCGGACGTCATGTCTGAGCTTCGTGTCAGCGCAAGGCGAACACGCGGCTCCTAGATGCCGACACGATGGCTGGTTCAGCCATACTGCGACAGTTGCCGGTTTTTTCGGTTCCTTTGCTGTTCGCGCGCTAACCGCAACGCTCCATACTAGTCTCGCGTGCCTGTCCCCGTGGGGCGGGCAACAGAAAGCGATTAGGCCCGCTGAAAGAGGCGGACTGCATCCGAAGGACCGTAAACAAGAGAAGGACCTGAAGCGAGAGCGAAGGTTGCGGCAGGCCGCGGCGGGCCTAAAAGGGAATGCCGACCACCCCACGTCCCAGGAAAGCTGACAAAAACGCAGCGTCCGACTGTCCAATAGGGTGCGCCCGCGCGAGGGCGAGCTAAATGGCAGGGGCTGCCGGGGGACCTAAGAAAAGCGTGGGTTCACAAGCACCCGGCGCGCGCCATCAGGCCGCCAGCTACTTGGAGGGCGGGTGCATCAGCCCTGTTTGTCGGGCCGAACCAGATCCATGTGGCTGACGCCGAGGGCCAATGCCAGTTCATAGATCGTGATAATTGTCGGATTTCTTCGGCCTTTCTCCAAGCCGCTGATGTACTGCTGACTGAACCCGGAAATCTCCGCAAGCTGCTCCTGCGTCAGGCGCTTCCTTTGCCTGATCCTCTGCACATTTCGTCCGACCAACTTGCGCATATCCATGCACGCAAGCCAGCGGATCAGGCGGCTTGAGTTTATCAACTATAATATGTAATCCACATTTTAGCAGGCACAGGGCTTCGCGGGTCCATTGGCCGGAGATAGAATTAGCGATGTTGCAGCCCAGATCGAACACGCCGTTCGCCGACGAGGTCCCCTGGTCGGACCGCATTACAGCCTACGACAAGGACCACTTTACAACCTATATGAGGCTCCTGGACGCCTCGGCAGACAACGCCACTGAAGAGGAAATGGCCAAAGTGATCCTCGGCATTGATCCGGCACGCGAACCTGAGCGCGCACGCAACGTTCTTCGCAGTCATCTCGACCGTGCAAACTGGGTGGTGACGGGCGGCTACAAGGATTTGTTCGCCAGTTGACGAAATGGGCGGTGCGGTCGCTTCGCTTCAAGCAACGAAGTCGCGTAACACCATGCATCGACGTATCACCACAGCGCGGATGGCCCAGCGCTTCGCTGTCTCATCATTTTGTCCTCCGCTCGCCAATGGCTGCTTCCCAGGAATGGGTGCGTCGGCGAATCATGACAGGAACGGGTCCGTCTGAGCCGCACCGCATCCGAAGGGCCGGATGGACAACCTACTGAAAGCTCACAGCTGGCTAAGGGTTGCGGGACGCCGCGGCGGGCCTAGAAGGATGCGGCGCCACCTGCTGGGAAAGGCACAAATAGAGCGAATTGCGAGAGTCTAACGACGCGCTAGGAGGCGCAGCGGAATGGTCGAGACGCCAGAGCCAAGAAAAGCGGGGCTCGACCCACCGGCACACGGCACGCGCGGTGATGGGCGCGGGCGCCCACTACGTGCGCAGGCTCAACAGAATCTCACACGGATCAGCATCGAGGGCCGCAGTTACGTCGAGAAACTCAATGATATCGAGACGCCGCTCGCCACCCTCATATTTCGCCACGAAAGATTGCGGACGACCAAGCTTCTCAGCCACCTGCGCCTGCGTCAGCCCTTTGACATTGCGCAGTGAGATCAACTGGGCCAGAAACCGCTGGTGGCGGGGAGATCGAAGAGATTTGGGCATTTAGGTGAACCGGTCAGGTAGAGACCGGCTCAGCGACTAATCCCCGTTTCGGATTATCCCATTTTGGGATATTCTGCCTTGGATCCAGCGATCAACATGCGAGGTTCGCGGCAGACATGAATCGATCAACGGGAACAGATAGGACTCAAAGCTCAACACTGCTCGACGAAGTCCCTTGGTCTGACCGTCTTACCGCCTACGACAGGGTGCACTTTACCATCTATATGAGGCTCCTGGACGCCTCAGCCGATGAGGCGCCCGAAGAGGAAATGGCCCAACTGATCCTCGGCATTGATCCGGCACTTGAACCGGAGCGCGCCAGGAAGGCGCTTCGTAGTCATCTCGACCGTGCGAACTGGATGGTGACGAGCGGCTACAAGGAATTGTTCGCCAGCTGACAAATTCGCAGTGCTCGGTCATAGAAGCAGGCAGTTCCTGTGCCATTGGTCAGGCTGATCGGGGCCTGCACCACAGACGCGCCGGCAAAATGGACCCGGTGGCGAGCACAATTCAGTTCCCAGGAATCGGGTTTTGGCAATTGTCCGAGCGTCTGACGTGATAGAAGGTTCCGCTCTGTCTGGATGGGTATTAGCCCGGAGCAGCACTCCATATCGTACCGGCGCTCGACGAAGGGTCCACCTCTTCGCTTTCAAGCCGCATAACCGATAGCCATCGCCCTAAGTCAAGGGTTAGAGATTACCGGCAGGCAGGTATGCAAGCGGGCCATCCTCGGAAACTATATAACCGCACGACTAGCTCGTCAGCGACGAAACACCCGCTCGAGCACCCATAGACTATGATCACCGGCGCGGACTGGAAGAATACGGCTGCATCGCCCGAGCCGGCGGAACAGAAGATCTCGGCATCCAGTCAACGCTCGATACAAAGCGCGCGATCGAATGGCCCGAGCACAAGGGGATCAAAAAGCTTCTCAGAGAATTGAGGACCCTTCGGACCCCAAAAGGGCTATAGCCTGATTTTGGGTTCGCACGCCTAGCTTCTTCTTGGCATTGTCCAAATGAAAAGCGATCGTGCGTGGCTTGATACCCAAGATGCGGCCGGTCACCCAGGCTGAATTACCCCGCGCTGCCCACCTCAGGCACTCATATTCGCGGGATGTCAGCGAAATCCCGTCCACTGTTCGATCGCTCGGCAATTTGCGGCGAACGCAACGATGAAAGCAGGCCGCCATCAGTTGAAGAGCTTGTTCGTACCGCTCAGCGACCCGAAGAAATACTGGACGAGGCTCATCGGCGGCAAAAGTAACCGCAGCGGTGCGGCCGCGGAGATCGACAATTGGGATCGTCAAACCGCAGCAGATGCTGAATTGAGCCGCCTCATCGAATAGCTGCTGTTGAGCCGGCGACATTTTATCGCCTCCCAAATTCGATCCCCAGTGAAACGGGCAGCCGCCATTTCGAGCACGCAAGACCACAGGATCGAGTTTCTCATACTGATTTTCCAGATACTGTCTGGTCCAGCGGGTTGGATAGTTCGAAATTAACCTCGGTTTGCCGGAAGGCCGTGCTGGCAAGGAGAGGTAGGCAAAGAAGATTAGGTCAAGTCGTCCGGCCGCCTCAGCCATGGCATCCCGGAAATCTGCCTCATCCATACTCTGTGACAGTCTTTCAAGGAATGTCTCGAAAACAAGTGGCATGTCCCTCGTCATCGTCGCGCTCGATTCTTCCTCTTTCTGCACGCCTTCCGGCTGCGTCGTGTATGTCCGACAAACGCGATTGAATTCGCGGGCGTCGCTGGGCTGACCGGGCTCCAGAATGCTGCCATGCATTAAGTCATGACCGCCCCTGCACCGACCAAATCAGGAGAAATCATCCTGCGCTGACCAAAAGCCATCATTGACCCCAGCTTTTGCAGGAATTTGGGTCGGCATTAGCATAACAATTCGGATAGCCGCTCATCCCCCACCCGGGGCGCCGTGATCCGCAAAGAAGTGTTGCGATGCTTTCTTTTCTTTGATAGGCAAATCGTCTCAACAATATTAAAATGCCTTTCCTTGTGAACGGGGTGGTGTGTAAGTATCGTCCTTTTATATACCTGATGTGATAAAATACACCGCAATTATTATTCTGTTCTTTGTGATGTGAAGGAAGATAACCTTCGGCATTGCCGCACTTTGGAACCGACGACCGTGGCCCGCTGCAATGATGTAAAGGGCACGTCTAAGCTCAATCTGCATCGGAACGTGCAGATGACCTTTACCAGACCCTCGATTCCGCACGGGCCATAATGATACTGATTACGTGGGTCAAAAAGGGCGCCCTGCCGGCGGGGAGGTACACCCGCAGGGCGCGCCGCACAGAGGTCCTGGTCGTTGGGCAACAGGACAGCGGCGGCAGAACTGATTCGGTTACAAATCGTGACTGAAATAGCCCGGAGCATGCTCAAGATCAGATATCTGGAATTCAACAGTTTTGGGTCTGCTCGGCGCAGTAGCGCGCAGGGACATGCCTGCCTCCGGACTCGCTCCTTCGCGATCGCAAAATCATACGGCACCCTCCGCCTTCAGCGCGCGATAGGTGGTATCGACCGACTTTACCGTCGCGTCGACAATGATGTCGATCTCTTTTCGGGTAATGATCAGGGGGGGTGCATAACCGAGGATGTCGCCATGCGGCATGGCCCGTCCGATGACACCATTCTCAAACAGAGCAGCTGCAGTGCGCACCCCGACCTGAAGGTCGGGTTCGAATGGTATCCTTTGTTTTGGGTCCCGCATCATCTCTACGGCCGACAGGATACCCACTCCGCGAACTTCACCAACGATGGGATGTCCCGCCAGCTCGGCCTTCATCCGGTCTTGCCAATACGGTCCAACATCGCGGACATGCTCCAAAATATTTTTTTCTTTAAGCAGTCGAATATTGGCGAGCGCGGCTGCGGCACAAAGCGTGTGCCCCGAATATGTCCAGCCGTGGCCGAGTGCGCCGTGCTTCTCAGTTCCTTGTTCCAAAACCGACCAGACACGGTCGCCAATGATTGACCCGGAGATGGGGAGGTAGGCGGAACTCAAACCCTTTGCGATGGTCACGAAATCCGGACGCATGTTATACAGGTGGGAACCGAACTTCTCGCCGGTTCGCGCGAAGCCGCAGACCACTTCATCCGCGATTAGAAGGATATCGTATTTGTCGAGCACCGCTTGAATGGACGTCCAGTACCCTTTGGGGGGCGGCACAATACCTCCTGTCCCAAGTACCGGCTCTCCGATAAAAGCTGCAACCGTTTCCGGTCCTTCGGCCAGGATCAAGGCTTCAAGCTCATCGGCACAGCGCCGGGAGAACGCTTCCTCGCTCTCCTCGACACGCGCCTGGCGGTAATAGTGCGGCGTGGTTGTATGGCGCACCAAATCCAGAGGCAGGTCGAAGAAATTGTGAAAGAAGGGAAGGCCAGTTAGGCTACCCGTGACCAATCCAGACCCGTGATAGCCGCGATTTCGCGAGATGATCTTTTTCTTTTCGGGCCGGCCAAGAATGTTATTATAGTACCAGACCAGCTTGATGTTGGTTTCGTTGGCATCGGAACCGGAGAGGCCGAAATAGACCCTTCGCATGTTCTGACCGAAATACTCGACCACGGCCTCTGCCAACAGGGCGACCGGCTCCGTACCTTGGCTGGCATAGACGTGTGCGAACGGCAATTCGTGTGCTTGCCTGGCAATGGCCTCGGCGATCTCCGTGCATCCATATCCCATGTTGACGCAGTAGAGTCCTCCGAAACCGTCGAGGCTTCTTCGGCCTTCGGTGTCCCAGATATAGACGCCTTCCGCACCGGCCATAATCCTATTTGGCGTTTCGCCTCGGCTGTGCTTGGCCAAATGCGTAGAAGGATGGAAGACGAAGCTTCTATCCTTCTCCCGGAGTTGCTCGGTTCCCAGATTGCTCAAGCGCATGTCCCTCTCCTCGCGATAAATTGGCGGAGGGCACTCGGCCAGCCACCTGTTTAGCAAATAGCATACCGGAAACGTCCCTTGAGTTTCTCGGGAATGCAGGTTATTCGCCGTGGAATTCGCGGGATCGGCCCGAATTGCCGTGAAAACTAAGGCGTCACCTTCGCCTTAGCCGAGGGTCGGGGGCGCGTCCTGCAAACACGAACAGCTTACGACGCGCATGCGCCCAGCATAGTGCCCGATTAGCGGGCGATATTGACGGATGAATAGCGCTCGGGACGCTGTTCCCGCCGGCCGCGCGAGGCACGATAGAGCGCCGGCGGCCATGTTCCGCCGAACTGCCGGTCATCCCTTACATTCTGACGGTCCGGATCGGTCTTGCCCTTCCCAAGGGTGGTAATGCAGGTGATCAGGGGCAAAGCACATTCGCCTCGATCAGCAGGCAGCGGGTTCCGTGCCGCGGCACAGGCTCCAACCTGGTTGGCCAGCGCTGAGAGGCTGAGGTCGTGCCCTCGCGCATATTGATCGCTTTGGCGGTGCGGCGGCTGGTGCTCGGCAGACTTCTCCAAGGAGCATAGCCAGAAGGTTCGGCCCGGCAAAGACGCGCGGCGAGAGCTCCTTGCCATCGACATCTTGATTCGCAGCCGACCAGCGCCGCCAAGTTCTATCGTCAGCGTGTTGCCTTTCTTGCGATCGCAAATTCGTGGTTTGCTGCGCAGGGCGAGCCGAGCTGCGGCTCGCAGAAGGCGGCAGCATGCCTCCATCAATGCTGGCCGCTCGTGCAGTCTCGAAACGCTGGATCAAGCCTCAAACGTCGAACAGCCGCTCCTTTTCCTCGCGAAACCAGCGCCCTCGCGCGACGTGATCTTGTCTGACGATCCGACGCTTCGAGCGGGGCTCCTCTAATAGGTTGCACATGACCTGCAGCTTTCAGCCAAACTCAGCAAATCGGACGTCTCTTCTTATCATCGCTCGGCAAGCTCGGAACACGTTGGCGGACGTTGCTAAGGCTAGTCGCCGCCAGCGGATGGCGAGGATGTTTGGGCGGCTAAGTGCTTTTAGGTGGGCGATTATAAGCCGAGATCGCGATAGGTGCTTTCGCCATAGCTCCTGGCGCCATCGCCACGCTGAGCGTTTGAAAGCCGATGAAATTCGCTCGGCCAATTGGCTAGCGCGTGCTTGATGGCCTTCATCTTGAACGGCACGTGCACAACACATTTGTCCCTGATGATAGGCGGACAGCTCACATCTTGTTGCCGCGAGCCGTTAAGGTTTGCTGCGATTATCGGCAGACCTAGATCAAGAGCCAATTCCATTTCCCAGCGCACGAAGCGAAAAAGGTTTTTCGTCTTCTCACCGATCAGGACAAGTACCTGGCTCGATCCATTCATTCTGTTGCGAAGATTGCGTTTAACATAATCTTCGTCCTGTGCTCGGCTCGTCATATTGTCCAGATCGTGAGCGTTCGCGAATTCAAAACTCACATTCTCGCTGGCGTTCCACCCTTTCATAAAGCGGTATGCCCAAGCGTCTTCATCGCCGTCAAATATTACATAGGTCGGATCGCTGTATGCCATTGTTGTCTCTTAGTTGTTTTGACGAGCAACCCACTGGGTGTGCTCCCGTGAGAAAGCCAGTTCGGCTTCGTTCACCGCGGCGGAGAATGCCTCATCCGAGTTGGCGTCCGTAATAAGGTCGGCAGTCAAGCCGATCTCGTGAGCTGTCAACGTGTAAGCCGATGCCAATTCGTTAAATTTCTTGATCTGGGTCCACCCGATAAGCGAGGCGGCGATGACAATTAGCGGCTCGGTCGGCCAGCCTGGCATCGCGGGGTCAGCGATGCGTACTACGATGAACGAGAATCCCAGAGCGTATGCAAAAATACCGAGGCCCATCCAGACTTTCGCGGACCTCTTGTTCGAGCGCGCCTTCTTCTCGTACCACTTCCGTTGGTCGCAGATTCGTCTCTGCAGATACAGGTCTTTTCTTTCTTTTAGCGGGGAGTCCCTTATCGACATCATCTGGTCGGTTGTTTGGGGGGATGCTGAATCGGTGCCGCTCAACGCGCTACCAAGGTGACGATTGCTATCAAGGATACCTTCTATGAGCTTTCGAAAATCAGCTCTGGCGTCAGCGGCGCGCGCGTCATCGAACGGCTGTGCTCGCATCGCGAAGCGCCAAGTCAATGTCTTCACCGACTCTGCCAGAGCTCGAGCCTGATACCAGACCTGCTCGGGCTTTGTGACCGACCGGAAAATGAGGACTCCCATTGAGCAAAGAAATACCGCAGCATAGACACCGAAATAGGCTTTTGATGGCGACAAGTCCAAAGAGAGCACCGACGCTAAAAAAAGAAGAACGTACTCTGCCCGGATCAGGCGCAGAAACGTCGCCTGCTGCTCGTTGGATGCCACGTCGGCGCTATTATAGAGTCCAGGATATTTCATTTTTGAAGCACACCAGTCTATTTTGTGGCGGTAAATTCTTTAAGCCAGGATTTGGCGAACGTGAGGTTAGCAGTCGAGCTTACAGAGCCTATTCTTGGGCGAGGCGCGGTCCCTCTGTTCATAAACAGGAATGCAGGTCCTGTCCCATCAATGTAAGGGTATAGGCCCAAAAATTCTTGCCCGGAGAATGTTTCCGAAGAATTTTTTGCCACGGGCAGAACCGCTACCGCGGTCCGAAACCCATCGAAAAAGCCAAGCTCCCAAGGCATCCATCTGCATCCTGGAGAATTGTTTGAATGCACATAGATTAGCGTCTTTGACTGCCTCATACGGGTCCGCAGCAACTCGGCGGTGGCCGAGGAGACTTTTGTGCGGTCCAGTTGTGAATCTTCGACCCAATCTACGTAAGCAGTGAACCCAAGCTCCTCGAAAATTCGCTTCACACCGAGAACGATCTCTGCGTCCTTGAAAGAATGTGACAGAAAAACGTCGAATGACGATCTGGCTGTAGCTGCGGCCGTCTCTTCCTTTAGAACGATCGATGCGGCTCTATGCCCTCGACTGGCATTCGCAACTCTTTTCAGCTCTGCCTCGGTCAGTAGCACTATTCAAATCCCCCCATGATCTGTTCGCAATCTATGAACTTGACGCCCATTCGATTAAGCGACCCTTGTCTTGTGAAAACTGGCACCATGCTCTCCAGCCGGTAGCGCAACCTCCACCTTCTCAAAGACCACGTCGGGTGGCAGGAGTGACCGGCCTTGTCACCCACCTACGCGACCCCGGCACAGCCATGCTCTTCGCTTAGAAGGCTGCGGAGACCAGCAATGTCAAACAGGACAGACGATCTCCTAATCTCGATCAGCAACGAACTTAGGACGTAAAAACGCGATGGAGCGATCTCCGAATGTCCGCAGGCGTCGAGGGCCGGGTTGGTCGCCAAGGCCGAGCGGGCCAGCTTGCACTCCCGCTACCCGTCGGCTTGCCAAACCCTCGCTGTAGATTCGCCCCCTACACGGATGCGCTGACCGCGACTAAGCTCAATCGCCACTGATCGCCAATCCAGGGCGAAAGTTCCCCCCTTGAAGTAGCGGTAGAGGCATTTTTCGGCACTTCGCATCTTAGATATGGACGCCTCCTCAACCAGGCACGATCCGGTTTGGCTTCTCGCCGTAACCGTGCTGGCCAAGTGCGTCCGATGGCTGCTTCGATCCGTCTCCTGGAATGATCGGTTCCAGATTGCTCAAGCGCATCGTCCTTCCTCGCCATCATAGCGCTCGGCCACGTTTTTCCAGCAATTACTATACCGCAAATGTCCCTTGAGTTTCGTCGGAATGGGCGCCTTTTGCCGACGAATCTACGGGATCCGTGCCAAACACCGTTGAAACTTAAACTTTCGGTTTCACCGTTGCCTCAGGGCGGACAAAGGTATCGGTGAATTGGACTTCACTGGTTTCGTGACGACAAGGCTATAGTATTGATCAATCCCCAAGCCTGCCTGCAGCAGTCCCTCCATGAAATCCTGATAGGCGGCCATAGAACGAGATGCGACCCGCATCAGATAATCCACGCGCCCCCCAATTGCCCAGCAGTCCAGGATTTCCGGAATCTCTTGGATTGCAGTTTCGAAGAGTCGTTGGTCCTCAAGACGATGACGATCCAGCACGACCTCCACCATCACAAAGATCATGCCGCCGATGAGGGCAGGACTCAGTCGCGCATAAAATCCCTCAATAATCCCTGCGGCCTTGAGTGCTCGGAGCCGCTCCGAACAGGCGGACGCCGAAAGATGAACTCGTTTTGCAAGCTCACTTTTTGAAATCCGACCGTCTGCCTGAACTTCGGAGAGAATCCGGACGTCCCAACTGTCGAGTTGCACGGGATCGGGTTTCGACTTCATAACCTATGCTCTCAAGCAGCGATCGACATCGCGTTGTGTGCCGATCAATTCTATCATCAATTGAAACGAGCGAATGTAGCAGTGGAAGGCATCCGTTCCAGGCCCGAGATGTGCCAGAATGGGTACGAAAATCAGCTGAGGGAGAGCGATCAGCTGAGAAAAGCTGCAGAAGTAGTTTGGCTATCGCCCCGACGCCTAACGGGGCAATGATGCAGCTGGAGAGGATAGCCGGCCGCGGCGGAGACCTCCTGATAAATAGATAACCCATTTACTGAACTCCGCTGCCGTACTTGATAGACGCCGCGACGTCATTCGAGCCTCGATCGCGTGTACGGCATATTCAATGCAGTATTCACTGGCACATTCAGCTATTGGAGTGAATTGAAGGCCTTGCTCGTCCGGCCCGCCGAGGCGCATGGCACCGCAAATGCCGCTCGTCTTACGGCTTGCCCGACAATTTGGCGCGGGAGTCTGGCCGAAATCGCCCAACGGAAAGACTCAAACGCCGATGTTGCGTGCGATGCTGTCGGCCGCCATACGCTTACGCCACTCAAGAGGCCCGGAATTGTGAATGGAGTTTCCCTCAACATCGACGGCCATGATAACAGGCATGTCCTGCACATCGAATTCATAGATGGCTTCCATGCCCAGGTCTTCAAAGGCAACGATCCGCGCCGCCTTAATCGATTTTGAGATCAGGTACGCAGCGCCACCCACTGCAGCAAGGTATGGCGTTTTGTGTCTTACAATCGAGGCGATGGCCGCCGGTCCCCTCTCCGCTTTGCCCACCATCGCGAAAAGGCCGGTTTCGGCGAGCACCTTGTCCGTAAAATCGTCCAAGCGGCTGGAGGTTGTTGGACCGGCGGGTCCAACGATCTCATTTCTCGCTGCCCGGACGGGACCGACGTAGTAGATCACGCGTCCCCGCAGATCGACTGGAAGCGGCTTGCCGGCATCGATCAGTTCGACCATTCGTTTGTGGGCAGCGTCACGGCCCGTCAGCATCTTTCCAGACAGCAGGAGCGTTTCACCGCAGCGCCACGATGCCGTCTCTTCCTTCGTCAGCGTATCTAAATTGACCCGCCGGACGCCGGCTGGGTTCAATTCGTCGGCTCCGATGTCGGGCCATTCGCGCAAATCGGGCGGCTGGAGGCTGATGGGTCCAGAGCCGTCCAAAGTAAACTTCAGGTGCCGGTTGGCGGCGCATTGCGGGATGAGCGCCACAGGCTTGGACGCTGCATGAGTAGGATAGGTCGCAACCTTGACGTCAACGACTGTCGTCAGACCACCAAGGCCTTGGGCGCCGATACCAAGCGCGTTGATCCGCTCATAAAGCTCAATCCGCAGCCCCTCCTCTGCGCTTGACGCCCCCCTTGCGATCAGTTCCGCCATATCGATGGGCTCGTTCATGGCCTCCTTGGCCAGCAGCATCGCCTTTTCAGCGCTACCACCGATGCCGACAGAGATCAGTCCAGGTGGACACCACCCGCTGCCAAGGGTCGAAACGGTATTGACCACCCAGTCGGCAACGGAGGCGGTGGGATTGAGGGTGGTAAAACGTGCCTTGTTCTCCGACCCGCCGCCTTTCGCGGCGATGGTGATCTCAATCTGGTTACCTTGCACCAGGTCGACATGGACAACTGCCGGCGTGTTGTCTCGGGTGTTGACCCGTCTAGCGAGGGGATCCGCAACGATCGATGCCCGAAGGGGATTGTCCGGATCGAGATAGGCTTGACGTACGCCCTCATTCACAAGATCAGCGAAACTGGCCGTTGACTTAATGCGGGCATCCATGCCGACCTTTGCGAAGACAACCACAAGTCCGGTGTCCTGACAAATCGGGCGCCGCCCAAAGGCCGCCATGCGGGAGTTCAGCAGAATCTGACCTATGGCATTCTTCGCCGACGGGCTCTGTTCTCGCGTGTATGCGTGAGAAAGAGACCGGATATAATCTGGAGGATGATAGTACGAGATGTACTGAAGGGCGTCGGCGACGCTCCTTGTGATGTCGCTACCGGCCATGGTCCGTGTTCTGTTTCCCACCGGATTTTATCCAATTGAACCGAGGCCATTGACCATTTTCAGAATCTGGAAGCTTCGCACCCCCTGCTCGCCGCCTTCATATCCATAGCCGCTTTGCTTGACTCCTCCATAAGGGGCATCAGCGGAAACCCCTTTCAGGTAATTCACACTAACAGCGCCCGCAGAAAGACCGCCCACAAGCCTCTGTTGCGTATCGGCCGCGCCAGTAAACAAGTAGGCGGCCAGACCGTACTCCGTGGCGTTGGCTTCATCGATCGCCTCTTCGATCGTATCGAAAGGAGCCACGGTGAGAATTGGTCCGAACGGCTCTTCATGAAGCACTCTCGCTTCCTTCGGTACGCCAGTCAGGATGGTTGGCGGCCAGTAAAACCCCGGTCGGTCAAGGGGGGTGCCACCGGTCTCGATTTGGGCGCCGCCCTCTACCGCATCTTTGGTCAGGCGTTGCATGGCCTCGATTCGCCGCGCGTTTGCCATGGGACCCATCTGCGTTGCAGGGTCATCCGGTGGACCGATCCTGATTTTTCGGACCGCCTGCGTCATCCGGAACAGGAATTCCTCATAGCGGGATCGGGCGACAAGAATCCTGCTGGGCGCATTGCAACTCTGGCCCGCGCACTCGAATTTGTATTCCGAAATAGCCGGTATCGCCGTTGCCAGGTCGGCATCTTCGCACACAATAACCGGGGAATGTCCACCGAGCTCAAGGATGCAGCGCTGCAGATTATTCGCGGCCAGTGTGGCCAGCTGTTTCCCAACAGCGGTCGACCCCGTGAACGTCAAGACTTTGACAATTGGCGAACTGAGCAGATGCCGTGATATATGCACAGGAACACCGAACACCAGGTTGACCACGCCTTCCGGTATCCCTGCTTGACGCAAAGATTCCACGATATGGACAGCCACGCTTGGCGTCTCTTCGGCCCCTTTGAGGATCACCGGGCAGCCTGCCGCCAGCGCGGGGGCGAGCTTGCGGGCGATGAGAACGGCTGGATAGTTCCACGGCGTAAAGGCAGCGACGACACCGAGGGCCTCCGGGACGATCATCCTGTTCGGACCCAACGGAATCGGGGTCGACAACTCATCGGCATGCCGGCCATTCCATTCCAGCGTTTCGACTGCGCGCGCGTACTCTCCTGTTGCTTCGGCAATCGTCTTTCCCTGTTCGGACGACAGGTCCCTGGCTGCCGCGCCAGCTTTCTCAGCCAGAATGCTGGCGGCAGAGACGAGGATCTCGCCACGCTCTTTGGCGGGTCGTGAGGACCACGCCTTGCGGCTGCGTTCTGCCGAAGTAAGAGCTTCATCCAAGTCTGAAACCGTAGCCGAGGCCACTGAGGCAAATACCTTCTCCGTCGCCGGGTTGATCACCGGCAAAGTGGCTCGGCTACCACCGGCTCGCCATTTGCCATTAATGAAGAGCTCGTAGCTCCTGGCGTGGGACATCGCGGGCTCCACTTGTGATTCTGGCCATGCGAGCGCCGTTTCAATTTTCGAAGCCGCTGAGCTCGCTTGAGCCAGTTTCATCGCGATGGTCGCAGCGGGTCAAATATCGATTAGTGCCTAAATCCATCTGGAATCCAGATCGATCTGTTTCGACAGCAAGGAAGTCATGCCGTTGTTTACAGATCGATGGTTCTCAGGTCGCGTCAGGAGCCGATGCTACCCAGCCCCGGCTCTCAATCAATTCTCTGGCGACCTTCGGAATGAGCTTGCGGACCGCAGAAACGGCCGCAGAACGCTCATCTTTGGGATTTACAGCGAGCACCACGGAGCGGGTAATCACCGGATCGACTATCTTGACCGTCCGGACCAGCCCTTGGGAGGCTTCTTTCTGAACCGCAGACGGGGCGAGAATAGAATGCGCTTTTCCCTCTACGACCATGTTGATGATCGTTGAGAGGGAGTCCACTTCAAACCTGACGTCCAGCGCGCAACCGTGTTGCGCGACGACATCAGCCACCGAACGCCTGACATTGTTGTTGCGCATGGGAACCGCCAGGGGGAATGCATGCAGGTCGGCCAGAGCTATCGCATCTTCAAACGGTGGCTCGCCGGACGGAACCACCAGACAAAGATCTTCGCGCGCTAGCACAGTCATTCGCCCCACACTGTCTGCTGTGCGGTACAGAACCGCCAGATTGAAGCGTCCAGCCGCCATCCATTCCTCTAGCGGTCCCGTCATACCCTCGACCATCTTGAGGGACACCTTGGGCAGTTCGTGTCTTACCGTCTCAAGCAGCGGACCGCTCAGGACGCGAGCAGCTCCAGACGGAATGCCAATAGTCACCTCCCCTGCAGGGGAAGCGGCTGTGTTGGTCAATTCCACCTCGGTAAGTCGAATTTCTTTAAGAATCGCCCGAGCGCGATCGAGCAGTTTGGCTCCTGACGCCGTCACGCTCACACCGGTCCTGTCGCGTATCAGCAGCTGAGTGCCGAAGCCTTCCTCCAGTTGACGCACATGCAGGCTCAGCGCACTCTGGGCGACATTCAGAAAGCCAGCGGCCTTCGTGAAACTGCCTGCTTCGACCACGCCAACGAAGTATCTTAACTGCCTGATTTCCACGGGTACTCTTCCGAGGGCGGACTGCAATGATGTAATCTATCTCGAAATGCGATGGCGCGACAGCAATAATTGTGCCGAGTTGCATAACGCCTAGCGTAGGGTCGCTCCAGTTTGGTAACCAACCGCTGAGGCCTCAGACGCCCAACCCGGCGCCCGGATCCGTGGCGATGATATCCCGGGCCCTTTGGATAACAGGTGGATCGACCATCCTTCCGTCCAGGGCAAATGCGCCTATGCCCTGCGCCGTCGCATCTTTCTCCGCCGCGAGGACACGACGGGCCCATTCGAGTTCCTGTGGGCTTGGCGAAAAAGCGTCATTGAAGATGGCAACCTGGTTTGGATGGATCGCCAAAGCTCCAGCAAAGCCGAGCCGCCGTGCACGCTCCGCAGCCTCACGAAGTTTGTGAGTGTCAGAGAACGCGCCAATGCTTCCTATGAAGCCCAGCGGGAGCAACCCGGCCGCACGGGCGGCAAAAAGAACAGAAAGGTTTGGCGTCAAGAGAAGATCAAGTTCTGGCGCGCCGCCAACAGCGGCACTGAAGTCTTCAGGGCCAAGGGCCATTGCGACCATCCGGGGATGGGACGAGGCAATGGCCGATAGCTTTTGCAAGGCACCTGGGGTCTCGATTTGGGCAAGAAACCGGATACGTCCTAACGGAAGATTTCTTTCTCGTTCAAGTTCTGAGACCGCGTCCGCAATTTCGGACACCCACTCTGGCGAATCCGTCTTTGAAAGAACAAGTGCATCAACACCTGCCACGACGGCTGCATCAAGATCTGCCGCCAAGGCGCGCAAACTACGATTCACGCGGACCAAAACAGACGCGCCCTTGCGGCCCACCTTAGCCACAGACGCACAAAGCTGCCGCCGCGCCTCTCTCTTTTTATCCTGGGGAACAGAATCCTCCAGGTCGACAATGACGCCATCTGCACCCCGCTCATGCGCCCTCTCCACAAAGCGCGGAACGTGAGCGGGTACGAAGAGCAGGGATCTCCAGCGTGGTAAAGACATTGCGCCGTCAACGGCCACAAAGGTGTCCTTTATCATAAAGAGGCTTCGCGGTCGATTATAGCCAGGCGGTGCCAGTGAAAGATGATCCGAGGCACGTAGGCTCTTTAGAACAAAAACCGCACCCCTCTTGCGGACATACCCGCTCATGCCGAGGCGGCCGTCCCGCGCAAACGCCTCAGAACCTCCTCGCGGACAGCATGGGTATGGGCGCCAAGGGCTGGAACTGGACGCAGTGATGGCCGCTCCAAGTTGAAAATCGCCGCCGGCGCGATCGTCTCGATCGTTCCATCGGGTGTCTCAACCTCAACTCTGCGAACATGGGGATGTTTTGAAACATCCGCCACTTCGCGCAGCCGGCCATATGCTAGGCCGGCCACCTCAAGTTCCTGCATTGCTTCGTTACAGGATAGTTGGGAAAACCGGCGTTCAATAATGTCATCAAGTTGCACACGGTGATCGAGGCGCTCCATGTTATCGGCGAAACCAGGTGCACATGTAAGCTCCGGCTGCTTCAGGAACTTCTCGCAAAAATTTACCCATTCGCGGTCGTTCTGAACCGAAAAGACGACATCTTTGCCATCGGCACAACGATACGCGCCATACGGCGCCAGCGACGGGTGCTTCACGCCTGCGCGTACGGTGCGGTACCCACTATAGTCGTTTTGCAGAACCGGCACGTTCATCCAGTCGGCGACGGCATCGAACAGCGATACCTGAATACTGGTCCCCTCGCCGGTGAC
The DNA here is from genome assembly GCF_003998335.1 of Mesorhizobium sp. M7A.F.Ca.CA.002.05.1.1. Classification (NCBI taxonomy): domain Bacteria; kingdom Pseudomonadati; phylum Pseudomonadota; class Alphaproteobacteria; order Hyphomicrobiales; family Phyllobacteriaceae; genus Mesorhizobium; species Mesorhizobium sp. M7A.F.Ca.CA.002.05.1.1. Next base: position 20,805 of record NZ_RZQI01000009.1, read on the forward strand.
CTCGCGGTGATAGAGTGCCTGAAGAATGGCACTGTGCGCTGTCATGCCCGCCGAGATGTCACAGACCGAGACTCCAACACGGGCGGGACCTTGATTGTTGCCGGTAATTGCGCATAGACCAGTTTCAGCCTGGACGATAAGATCATAAGCCTTCAAGTGGGAATATGGCCCTCTGTCCCCGAACCCAGAGATGTCGCAAGTGATCAGGCGCGGATATTGTCGACGCAGATCAGCAGACCCGAATCCCAATTTTTCGATGCTTCCCGGCTTCAGGTTCTGGATAAAGACGTCGGCGCCGGCAATAAGGATGTCGAGCACGGCCCGGTCCTCCTCCAACCTCAAGTCGAGACAGACCGACTCCTTGCCCCGGTTGAGCCAAACAAAGTAAGCGCTCTGCCCACGCACCAACTTGTCGTAGTTTCGGGCAAAGTCTCCTTCGGGCCTTTCGATCTTGATGACACGCGCGCCGGCATCCGCAAGACGAGAGGACGCATAAGGCGCAGCCACGGCCTGCTCCACGGCTACGACAGTGATCCTCTCAAGAGAGTTCTGCATGCGACACCGCTTTTTTCATCTTACGAGCTCGTTTTGAGTCCGACGACGGTTCAGCGTCGCCAGAAGCCGATTTTGTTCGTTCCCAACAATGGAGAATGCCTCGTCTACACCCATGCCGGGCTTTGCGAGCATCATGTCGGCCTGGGTCGCTAGCGAAACGTGGACTGTAGCCTGGGCCGAGAGATCCGTCTCGGTACAACTTCCCCCGACATACGCCCCTACTTTGTTCGCCTTACACAGCAGAACTGCTCGCGCTGTATCGGCAATTGAGCCCACGTCTGGCGTCTTGATTTGAACGAGGTGCGTGGCCTTCGCTTCGGCAAAGAGCCGAATATCCTCTAGCGTATTGCATCGTTCATCCACAACTATACGGGCGCTGGAGCCCCGACTGTCCAAGATCGATACGATCTTGGCGTAGTTCTCGATTTGAGCTTGGGTCGAACCAAAATCCGCCGGGGACTCGACATTGAGAATGAAAGCCGGAACACTCTCGGCAACCCTGCAGATAAAGTCAGCAATCTCTTGTGGCTCCATGCCAATTTCTTGGCCGATCCAGCCATAAACATCGAAATGCAGCACGGGATGATACCCGGGGCGGCCAATCTCGCGCGTACGCCTCGCGACCCACCTCACGAACTCCATGAAGGTCTGACC